>NZ_JBHYMF010000051.1:0-42031 GCF_042742855.1 Streptomyces sp. NPDC058877
CCCGGGAGGGGTGGGAGGAGGCCCTGTCCCGTGCCGTGCTGACGACGTCCGATCCCGCCGCGGTCTCCCGGGCTCCCGTGCACGTCCAGTGGGACCCCGAACGTTCGCTCCGGGGGGCCGCCCCCGTGCTTGATACTGCCGCCGCTGCTAGAACAGCCGCAGCTTGTCGTCCTCGATGCCGCGCAGGGCGTCGTAGTCGAGGACCACACAGCCGATGCCGCGGTCCGTTGCGAGCACCCGTGCCTGCGGCTTGATCTCCTGGGCGGCGAAGACGCCCTTCACCGGCGCCAGGTGCGGGTCGCGGTTCAGCAGCTCCAGGTAGCGGGTCAGCTGCTCGACGCCGTCGATCTCGCCGCGCCGCTTGATCTCCACCGCGACCGTGCCGCCGTGCGCGTCGCGGCACAGGATGTCCACGGGGCCGATCGCGGTCGGGTACTCGCGGCGGATCAGGGTGTACCCCTCGCCGAGGGTCTCGATGCGGTCGGCGAGCAGCTCCTGGAGGTGTGCCTCCACGCCGTCCTTGATCAGTCCCGGGTCCACGCCCAGCTCGTGCGAGGAGTCGTGGAGGATCTCCTCCATCGTGATGATCAACTTCTCGCCGGCCTTGTTGATCACGGTCCAGACGCCCTCCTCGCCGTCGGCGCCCTCCTTCAGGGTGCACGGCGGGGACATCCAGTTGAGCGGTTTGTACGCCCGGTCGTCCGCGTGGATGGAGACGCTGCCGTCTGCCTTGACGAGGATCAGACGGGGCGCGGAGGGCAGATGGGCCGTGAGCCGCCCCGCGTAGTCCACGGAGCAACGGGCGATGACGAGACGCATGGTCGCCAACGCTACAAGACGGGCGCTCTTCCGCGCGATTCGGGCAGCAGACGGAGGTGATCGTTGGCCGAACACCCGTCGTTTATCAGCCGGTTGTATGCCCAATCTTCTGGTGCGGCCCGGACTGCGCGCTTACCGTGGAAGCTGGAGGTCGTCGTCCGTGCACGCTGCGTGGCGCACGGCCCGGCCTTCGTCCGTGCCCGCAAGACCCCGCCCGCGGGGTCGCGAGAGGAGAACCCATGTCGCTCGACGTCTCACCGGCACTGTTGGAACAGGCCGAGCGAGGCGAGGTCGACGAAGCCGACTTCGTCGACTGCGTCCGGACCTCCCTGCCCTACGCATGGGAGATGATCAGTTCTCTGGTGGCCCAGCTGAAGGTGGACGGTGGAGAGTTCGCCGACAACCAGACGCCGCCGCCGAATGAGCAGGCACGTGGTCAGCTGCTGCGCGCACTTGCGAGCGATGCCATTCGTGGTGCGCTGCAGCGGCACTTCGGGGTGCGTCTCGCCTTCCAGAACTGCCACCGCGTGGCGGTCTTCCCGCTCGACCCGGCGGTGGACGAGCGCCTCGCCCGCTTCACGTCCGTCCGGGGACAGCTGCTGAACCAGTCGCCGGAACTGCGCGACTGCTGAGACATGGTGCTGCCGCTCCCCATCGCGGGAGACAGCGGGCGATGCGAGCCGACGCGCATCGCCGCGAAGAGGTGCCGGAGCGGCAGCACGGTCCGGGGCACGGCGTTCTGTGCATGCGCCGCACCCCTCACTCCCGTCGCGTCGCTGCCCGCCGTCACACCAGCAGTGGCAGGACCTCCGCGCCGAGGCGCCGGACGTTCTCCTCGGTGTCCGTGAGGTCGCCCGAGCCCTCCGCGAGCAGGGCGAAGCGGGTGATGCCCGTGCGCTCCGCGGTCGCCGCCAGTCGGTCCGCCGCGAGCCGAGGAGTGCCCACCGGGTGCAACCCGCACAACAGTTCCGTGTATGCGACGGGGTCCCGCATCGCCCGGTGTCGTCCGTCCACCGTCACATGCGCGTCGAGCCCCTGCTTCAGCCAGCCCGGCATCGCCTTGACCAAGGACTCCGCCGCGTCCGCCGTCCGGTCCGCGAGCTGGGCGACCCCCGCCGAGACGTGGCCCCCGCCGATCCGGGCGATCTCGTCCGGGTCTCGTCCGGCCTCCCGGGCGTACCGGGCCCAGGCCGCGACCATCTCCGCCTTGTCCTCGTCGCCGCAGTGCATGCCCAGCAGCATCGGCAGCCCGCGCTCCGCCGCGAGCCGCACGCTCTTCGGCGAGGTGCAGGCCACCACCACCTCGGGAGAGGCCGCTCCGCCGATCAACTCGTCGGGGCGGGGCACCACCGGCACCTCGCGGAAGGCGAACCGCTCTCCCTCGGCGCCCACCCGCGGCTCCGTCAGCCACCGCAACAGCAGGTCCAGCGATTCGGGGAAGCCCTTCTCGTACGCCTCCAGGCCCGCGCCGAACACCTCCAGGTCCACCCAGGGACCGCCCCGCCCCACCCCGAGGGTGAACCTGCCGCCCGAGGTCAGGTGCAGCAGCGCCGCCTGCTCGCCCAGGGCGACCGGGTGGACGGACGGCAGCACGCTCACCGCGGTGCCGACCCGCAGCCGTCGGGTGCGGCCGAGGAGCAGCGCGGCCAGGGTCACGGCCGAGGGGCACACCCCGTACGGCACGAAGTGGTGCTCGGCCAACCAGACCGAATCGAGCCCCGCCTCCTCGGCGACCTCGGCGGTCCGCACCGCCCGGTGCAACACCTCTCCTTGGCCCTGGCCCGGGAACTGGGCTGCCAGAACGAACGTACCCACGCGCATCGCCTTTTGCCTCCTTGCGGCCGACGCGTATCTCCCCTCGCACTGGCAACAACGTCTGACACGTGCCAAAGGCAACGGCCATCCGTGAAGTTCTTGCGATTTTCGGCTAAGCCGCTCCGGGCGCGGCCGGGGGCACCCGATGGCGGCCCGTAGGCTGGAGGGAACGGTCCGTGTCCCCCCGACCCCGTGAGGTGCCCGTGTCCCCGCGTCACAACCGGTCCCACAACCGCGGAAAGCCCGAGCCGCAGGGCGATCACGGCGACCGGTACGGCGGTGTGCAGCGCAGCGAGACCTGGCAGGGCGAGGAATGGAACGTCCGCCTGGTCGCCGGAGCCAGCGCCCCCGGCAAGCGCTACCGCTGCCCCGGCTGTGATCAGGAGATCCCGTCCGGCGCCCCGCACGTGGTCGCCTGGCCGGAGTACGGCGGAGTGGACGACCGCCGGCACTGGCACAAGGCCTGCTGGAACGCGAAGGACCGCCGCACCAGCAGGGTGCAGCGGTCCCGCAACGCGCCGAGGTACTGAGCCCCCGCCGAAGCCCTACACGTCCCGGCTGTTGAGCAGGGCGTACGCACCGCCCAGCGCAGCGGCGACGACCACGGCCATGATCAGCAGCGGCTCCCAACCCGCCGGGCCGGAATCGCCGAACGGGGCGGTCTCGCTGTACAGCGCGATCATCTGCGAGGGGATCGCGTAGGTGAAGAGGAACTTCTGCACCGACTGCAGCGCCTCGGAGAACATGAAGAGCGCCGCCACCAGCGGCAGCAGCAGCAGGCCGATCATCACCGTGATCGCGCCGGCCGAGTGCCGGATGAGCGTCCCCACCGCGAGGGACAGCAGACCGAGCAGGGCCAGGTAGCCACCCGCTCCGACGGTCGCCCGCAACCACTCGCCCGCCGTCGGCGTCGCCGCCTCGCTGACGATGGCCACCTGCACCACCGCCACCAGGGTCGCGATCACCGTGGTGACCGAGAACACCAGCAGGAAGAAGACGAGGGCCTTCGCCGTGAGCACCCGCGCCCGGCTCGGACACGCGGTCAGGGTGGTGCGGATCATGCCCGTGCCGTACTCCGAGGCGATCGTCAGGACGCCCAGCGTGATCACGCAGATCGACGCGGGCAGCATCCCGAAGAAACCGAAGCCGAGCGCGGACTCCTCGCCCATCGGGGCGTCGGTGGCGGCGGCGATCGCCGCGATGCCCAGCCCGATGGAGAGCATCAGCAGGATCATGACGCCGAGCGTCCACATCGTCGACCGGACCGAACGGATCTTCGTCCACTCGGAGGCGAGCGCGTCTCCGAGGTGCGCGGCGCGCACCGGGATGGGGGAGACGTAGGCCTGTGCCGCGGGGGCGTGGTGGGGAACGGGGGCGGTCATCGGGCGTCCTTGGGGGTGTCGCTCGGCTGCGGGGGGTTCGGCCGTGCGTCGGCCGGAGGAGCGTACGGGCCGGGCGCGGGTGCCTGCGGAGCCCCGGCGTAAGGATTCCGTCCGGGCGGCGGCGGGGCGTACCAGCCCTGCAGCGGCACCTCCTGGACCGGCGGCTGCGGCGGCATCCCGTATCCCGGCTGGCCGGGCTGCAGCGGCTGCTGGAGATGGGCCAGGCGGTCGTCCGTGGAGCGGTAGTCCACGGCCCCCTGCGTCAGGCGCATGTACGCCTCCTCCAGGGACGCCTGGTGCGGGGAGAGCTCCCAGAGCCGTACGTCCGCGTCGTGCGCCAGGTCGCTGATCCGCGGCAGCGGCAGACCCGTCACGCGCAGTGCCCCGTCCGGCTCGGACAGCACCTGGCCGCCGGCCTCGGTGAGCGCCGTGGTCAGCTTCTCGCGCTGCGCCGGCTCGGTTCCCGGGGTCCGCACCCGGGCGAAGTCGGCGGAGTTCGCCGAGATGAAGTCCTTCACGGGCATGTCGGCGAGCAACTGCCCCCGGCCGATCACGATCAGGTGGTCGGCCGTCAGCGCCATCTCGCTCATCAGGTGGCTGGAGACGAAGACCGTGCGGCCCTCGGCGGCCAGCTTCTTCATCAGGTTCCGGACCCAGAGGATGCCCTCGGGGTCCAGACCGTTGACGGGCTCGTCGAAGAGCAGCACCTGCGGGTCACCGAGGAGTGCCGCCGCGATGCCGAGCCGCTGCCCCATGCCGAGCGAGAAGCCCTTCGAGCGGCGCTTGGCGACGTCCTGGAGGCCGACCACCCCGAGGACCTCGTCCACGCGCTGCGCCGGAATGCCGGCCAGCTGGGCGAGGGAGAGGAGGTGGCTGCGGGCGCTCCGGCCGCCGTGCACGGCCTTGGCGTCGAGCAGCGCGCCGACCTGTCGGGGCGCGTTCGGCAACTGTCGGAAGGGGTGGCCGCCGATCGTCACGTGCCCCGCGGTGGGCCGGTCGAGCCCGAGGATCATGCGCATCGTGGTCGACTTGCCGGACCCGTTGGGCCCCAGGAAACCGGTGACGACACCGGGCCTCACCGTGAAGGAAAGGTTGTACACGGCCGTCTTGGCGCCGTAGCGCTTCGTCAGGCCGACTGCCTCGATCATTCTCCAGCCCCATCGACAGGTCGGTCGCATCCATGCCGGGGCGTGGCGGCCGTCGGCCGGAGCCCCCCGTATGAGTGAGGAGCTTATCCAGGCCTTGACGGTTCCGGCCAAGCAGAGAACGGCGTGGTACGCCCCCTAGGGGAAATCTCGGGGTTCTCCCCCAGGGGTGGGGGCGGGGGCGCCCGACGGTCAGGCGTCGCGCTTCCGCAGCACCAGATAGCCGCCCAACAACGAGGCCACCACCCACAGCAACATGATCCCGAGGCCGCCCCAGGGACCGTACGGCGTCTTGTCCGACCCCATCGCCTCCGGCACCACCTGCATGATCTTGGAGCCGGCCTGGTCGGGGAAGTAGCGGGCGACCTCCTTGGCCTTCGGGACCGCCGCGAGGATCCGCGAGATCAGGAAGAAGAACGGCACCAGGATGCCCAGCGACAGCATCGAGGAGCGCAGCATCGTCGCCACGCCCATCGAGAAGATCGCGATCAGGCCCATGTAGAGCCCGCCGCCGATCACCGCCCGCAGCACGTTGTCCGCGCCGAGGGTGGTGCGGTGCTCGCCCAGCAGGGCCTGGCCCAGGAAGAAGGAGAGGAAGCTGGTCGCCAGTCCCACGACCAGGGCGAGGACGCCGGCCACCGCGACCTTGGAGAAGAGGAAGGTCGCCCGCTGCGGAACCGCCGCCAGCGAGGTGCGGATCATGCCCGAGGTGTACTCGGTCCCGACCACCAGGACACCGAAGACCACCATGGCCAGCTGGCCGAGCACCATCCCGGAGAAGCTGATCAGGGTCGGGTCGAAGGTCGCCCGCTCCACCTCGGAGAGGTTGTTGAACTGTGCCTTCATCAGGGCGCTCAGGGCCGCGCTCATCGCCACCGTGACGAGGAGGGCACAGGCCAGCGTCCAGACGGTCGACGACACCGTTCGGATCTTGGTCCACTCGGACTGGAGGACCGCGCTTGCCGCTGCCATCGATCAGGCTCCCTCGGAGGTCGTGCCCCATGAGGGGGCCGGCGCCGCGGCGCCGCCGTGTACGTCGGTCCCGTGCGCGTGGTACTCCACCGCGGCGGCCGTCATCTGCATGAACGCTTCTTCGAGAGAGGCGCGCTGGGCGCTCAGCTCGTGCAGCACGAGCCCGTTCTCCGCGGCCAGCTCACCCAGCTTCTCCGTCGTCGCCCCGTCCACCTCCAGGGTGCCGTTGCCCGCCTCCACCGCGAGGAAGCCGTTCGCGTGGAGCACGTCGCGCAGTCGCTCCTGCTGCGGCGAACGCATCCGCACATAACTCCGGGAATTCTGCTGGATGAAATCCGCCATCGACGTGTCGGCCAACAACTTTCCCTGCCCGATCACGATCAGATGATCCGCCGTCAGCGCCATTTCACTCATCAGATGACTGGAGACGAAGATCGTCCGCCCCTCGGCCGCCAACGCCTTCATCAGATTGCGGATCCAGTGAATGCCCTCGGGGTCCAGACCATTGACGGGTTCGTCGAACATCAAGATCTCGGGATCGCCGAGCAGCGCCGAGGCGATGCCGAGCCGCTGCCCCATGCCGAGCGAGAAGCCCTTCGACTTCTTCTGTGCGACCGCCGTCAGACCCACCAGGTCGAGCACCTCGCCCACCCGGCTCGCCGGGATGCGGTTGGACTGCGCCAGGCACAGCAGGTTGTTGTACGCGGACCGGCCGCCGTGCATCGCCTTGGCGTCGAGCAGCGCCCCGATGTACTTCAGCGGCTCGTCCAGCTCCCGGTAGTGCTTCCCGTCGATCCGGACCGTCCCGCTCGTCGGGTTGTCCAGATCCAGCATCATCCGCATCGTCGTGGACTTGCCCGCCCCGTTCGGCCCCAAGAAGCCGGTGACCACGCCCGGACGGACCTGGAAGGAGAGGTGGTCGACCGCCACCTTCGTCCCGTACCGCTTCGTCAGCCCCTCAAGCTCGATCATGCGTACCAACCTACGGGCGCGCAAAACCCCCCGCCACCGGAATGACGGGGGGTTCTGGGGGCTGCGACCGAGCCGTTACCTCGACTGCTGGGCCGGGACGCCGGCGGCGCGCTCGTCGTCGATCGGCGAGCCGGCCGCCGCCACCGCGGCACCGGTCAGCGTCGCCAGCATCTCGCGGACGTTGGTCAGCTGCGCGTTGATCGAGTCGCGGCGGTTCGTCAGCGCCGCCAGCTCGCGCTCCGATTCCGAACGGATGCGGTCGGCCTTGGCGTTCGCGTCGGCCACGATGTCCTCGGCCTGGCGCTGCGCGGTCTCCACCGTCTGACGGGCCCGGCGCTCCGCGTCCGTGCGCAGCTTCTCGGCCTCCAGCCGGAGCTGCTCGGCACGGTGCTCGATCTCCGCGAGGCGCTTCTCGGCCTTCGCCTGCCGCGAGGCCAGGTCGCGCTCCGACTGCTCGCGCCGCTTCGCCAGGTTCGTCTCGAAGTCCGCGGCGGCCTGGGCGGCCTTGGCGCGGGTCTCCTCGAAGAGGGCGTCCGCCTCCTCACGCTTCGACTGCGCGTCCTTCTGCGCCTCGGCGCGCAGCGTGTTGGCCTCGCCCTGAGCCTTCTCGACGATCCGGACGCCCTCGTCCTCGGCCTTGGCCTTGCGCTCGGCCGCGAAGGACTCCGCGTCGTTGCGCACCTGCTGGGCGGCCGACTCGGCCAGCTCGCGGTGCTGCTCGGCGGCGCGCCGGGCCTCCTCGCGCAGGTCCTTCGCCTCCTCCTCGGCGAGCCGGAGGATCTTCTCGACCCGGGCGCCGAGACCCGCGTACGACGGCTCGGCGTCGGTCACCTGCGCCTGGGCGTTCTGCGTTTCGAGGTGGAGCTCCTCGATGCGCTTCTCCAGCGAGGTGATGCGGGACAGGGCGCTGTCACGGTCGGCCACGAGCTTGGTAATGCGGTCGTCCACCTGACCGCGGTCGTAACCGCGCCGCACGAGCTCGAAGCCGAAGGGGGAGGAAGTGTCGCTCATGGGGTTCCTGTCGAATGAGACCGGTGAGGTGTTGGAAGGAATCCTAGGGGCCGAAGCGGCGTGTCATCGAGCGTATGCCCGTTTGATCTGGAGAATGTCCAACCTTTTGAGTGGCTAGCCGTCCTGGGACTTGCCACTCGAACGAGTGGAACCCGCGGACGCGCCCGCCTTGGCACCGATCGGCCCGGACGATTTACTCCCCCCGGAAGGAGCCTCGAAAGATTCCAACGCTTCGAGCACGTCCTGGACACGGGAGATCTCGGCATTGATGTCCTTCCGCCGTCGCGTCAGCGCCTCCAGCTTGCGCTGCCCCTCCGAGACCGTCTTCTCCGCCTCGGCCGCCGCCTCCGCGCGGATCCGCTCGGCCTCCGCCTTGATGACCTCGGCCTCCGCGATCAGCGAGGCCTTCTTCTGCGAGGCCTCCTTGAGGAGCCCGTCCGCCTTGCGGACCGCGGCGATGCGGACCTTGCTCGCCTCCGAAGTCGCGTCGGAGACCAGCTCCTTCGCCTTCTCCTGCGCTTCGGCGCGCTGCTCCTCGGCCGCCTTCACCAGCTTGTCGACCCGCTCGCCGGCCGTCTTCATCTGCTCGGCCGTCTCGCGTCGCGCCCGCTCGTGCAGCTCCTCGATCTCCCCCTCGATCCGGCCCCGCAGCTCTTCGGCGCGCTCCCTTATGGCCGTCGCGTCGCTGCGCGCACCGACCAGCAGTTCGTCCGCGTCCGTACGGGCCTTCTCCACCAGCGAGTTGCCCTCCACGGTCGCCTCGGCCACGATCCGCTCGGCCTCCTTGCGAGCCGCGCCGACCATGGTGTCCGCCTGCGACTCGGCCTCCGTGGTGGCGCGCAGCGCCTCCTCCCGGGCCTTGGCGATGAGGGTGTCGGCCTGCTCGGCCGCGTCCGAGCGCTTCCGGGCCCCGGCCTCACGGGCCTCGTCCAGCGTCCGGTCCGCCTCCTCGCGGGCCTCCGTGCGCATCCGCTCGGCCGCCGCGGCCGCGTCCGCCTTCACCCGCTCCGACTCGGTACGGATCCGCTCCGCGTCCCGCAGGGCCTCGGCGATCGCCTCGGCCCCCTCGGAGCGCAGCCGTTCCGCCTCCTCCTCGGCGGCGTCGACCGTCCGGCCCGCTTCGGCACGGGCGTCCGCACCGACCGAATCGGCCAGCTCGGCGGCCTCGTTCACGATCCGCTCGGCTTCGGCGGTGGCTTCGCCGATGAGGGTGTCGGCCTGTTCGGCGGCGTCGGTGCGGCGCTTGTCGGCGGCCTTGCGGGCCTCGTCCAGGATCTGGTCGGAGTCCGCGAGCGCGGCGTTCCGCAGGGCCTGCGCATGTGCTTCGCCGTCGGCCTTGACCTGTTCGGCTTCGGTCCGCAGCCGTTGGGACTCCTGCTCGGCGTCGTTCAGGAGCTCGGTGGCTTCGGTGGTGATGCGTTCGGCTTCGGTGGTGGCTTCGCCGATGAGGGTGTCGGCCTGTTCGGCGGCGTCGGTGCGGCGCTTGTCGGCGGCCTTGCGGGCCTCGTCGAGGAGCTGCTCGCCCTCGGTCCGGGCTTCGGCCCGCAGGGCTTCCGCCTGTGCTTCGCCGTCGGCCTTGACCTGTTCGGCTTCGGCGCGCAGCCGTTGGGACTCCTGCTCGGCGTCGTTCAGGAGCTCGGTGGCCTCCGCGGCGATCCGCTCGGCCTCCGCACGGGCCTCGCCGACCGTCGCCTCGGCGCGCTCGGCGGCCTCCGAACGGATCCGGTTCGCGTCCTCCCGGGCGTCCGCGCGGCTGCGGGCCGCGTCCTGCTCGGCGGAGGCGAGCGCATCGCTCGCCTCGGTGCGCAGCCGTTGGGACTCCTGCTCGGCGTCGTTCAGGAGCTCGGTGGCTTCGGTGGTGATGCGTTCGGCTTCGGTGGTGGCTTCGCCGATGAGGGTGTCGGCCTGTTCGGCGGCGTCGGTGCGGCGCTTGTCGGCGGCCTTGCGGGCCTCGTCGAGGAGCTGCTCGCCCTCGGTCCGGGCTTCGGCCCGCAGGGCTTCCGCCTGTGCTTCGCCGTCGGCCTTGACCTGTTCGGCTTCGGCGCGCAGCCGTTGGGACTCCTGCTCGGCGTCGTTCAGGAGCTCGGTGGCCTCCGCGGCGATCCGCTCGGCCTCCGCACGGGCCTCGCCGACCGTCGCCTCGGCGCGCTCGGCGGCCTCCGAACGGATCCGGTTCGCGTCCTCCCGGGCGTCCGCGCGGCTGCGGGCCGCGTCCTGCTCGGCGGAGGCGAGCGCATCGCTCGCCTCGGTCCGCACCCGCTGCGCGTACTCGGCGGTGTCCGTCCGCAGCTTCTCCGCCTCGGCCAGCGCCTCCCTGACCGTCCGCTCGGCCAGCGCCTTCGCGGCCTCCGACTCCTCCTGGGCGCGCTCCCGCGTGCGGACGGCGTCCTCGGACGCCCGCTCGCGCTCCTCGTACGCGTCGGCGCGGACCCGGTCCGCCTCCTCCTGCGCCTCGGTCCGCGTCCTCTCTGCCGCGTGCTCGGCGGCCGAACGCAGTCCGGAAACCTCTTCCTCGGCCTGCTCGCGCAGGCCCGCCACTGCGTCCCGCACCTCCTGCGCGGCCTGCTCGGCAGCGGCGACCATCCCGGTCGCCCGGGCTTCCGCCTCTTCGACCAGGCGCTGCGCCTCGGTCTGCGCCTCCTCGACGCGCTTGCGGGCGGCGGCGAGCAACTCCTCGGACTGTTCGCGGGCGTGCTCGCGCTCCCGGCCGGCCTGGGAGCGGGCCGACTCCAGGGTCTCCTCTGCCTCCCGGCGGCGCCGCGTCGCCTCTTCCTGGGCGGCGGCCAGCGCCTCGGCGGCCTCGGCGGCCACCCGCTCGGCGGCGGCGGCGGCTTCGGCCCGCACCCGGTCGGCGGTCTCCTGAGCCTCCGACCGCAGGCGCTCCGCCTCCTCGGACGCTTCCGCACGGAGCCGCACCGCGGCGCCCTCCGCCTCGGTGCGTGCGGTGGACGCGTCCGTCGCGGCTTCGGTCCGCAGCCGCTCGGCCTCTTCCTCGGCCTGCTCCCGCAGGGAGCGGATCCGTCCGGCGGCCTCGGTCCGCAGGCGTTCCGTCTCCTCGGCGGCCTCGCGGCGGATCAGCTCCGCCTCGGCGCGCGCGTCGGCGAGCTCCTCCCCGGCGGACGCCACCTTCGCATCGGCGTCGGCGTGCAGCCGGGCCAGCTCCTGGGAGGCTTCCGAGCGGCGCGCCTCGGCGGCCCGCTCGGCGTCCGCACGCACCCCGGCGGCGGCCCGCTCCGCTTCGGCCCGTACGGCCTCGGCCTGCTCATCGGCCTCGGCGCGCAGCCGCTCGGCCTCGGCGCGGGTGCGCTCCAGGGTCTCCTCGGCCTGGGCGCGGAGCGTCTGGGCGCGCTCCATCGCCTCCGACTTGACCCGCTCGCCCTCCGCCCCGGCCTTGGCGCGGAGCTCGTCGGCATCGGTGCGGGACTTGGTGAGGAGCTCCTCGGCGGTCTTCGCCGCTTCCTCGATCTGCTGGAGGGCTTCGCGCCGGGCTTCGCCGCGGATCCGCTCGCCCTCGTCGACGGCTTCGGCGCGCAGCTGCTCCGCCTCGCCGCGCAGTCGACGCGCCTCCTCCTGGAGCTCGACGGTCTTGGCGCGGTACTCCTTGGTGTCGTCCTTGGCCGAGCCGAGCAGTTCGTCGGCCTGCTCGCCGGCCTCGGCACGCAGCCGGTCGGCCTCGGTCTCGGCCTCGCGGCGGACCCGCTCGGCCTCCTCGGCTGCCTTGCGGGTGGTTTCGCGGGCCTCCTCGGACGCCTTGCTGAGGATCTCCTCCGCGCTGCGGGCGGCCTTGGCGAGTGCGGCGGCCGAGTCCTCGGCGGCGGCGGAGCGGGCCTTCTCGGTGGCTTCCGTGACGAGCTTCTCCGCCGCGGCGTTCGCCTCGCGGAGCTTCTCCTCGGCCTCTGCCTTGAGGGCTTCGGCGTCCTTGGTGGCCTCGCCGACGAGGCGGGCGATCTCCGCCTTGGCGGTGCGGGTGCGCTGCTCGTTGACCGACTCGGCGGCGGCGAGCTGCTTGGCGGCGGCTTCCTTGGCCTCGGCGAGGGACTTCTCGGCCTCGGTGCGGGCGACCCGGAGCTTCTCCTCGGCCTCCTGCATGCGCTGTTCGGCGGAGCGGGAGAGCTCGGTGGCCTGGCGGCGGGCCTGGTCGGTCTCGGCGGCGGTGGTGGTGCGGAGCCGTTCGGCGTGGCTGGTGGCCTCCTGCGCCTGGCTGGAGGCGGTGCTCAGGAGCCGTTCGGCGTCCTTGCGGGCCCGCAGCAGGATCGCCTCGGCCTCGGCGCGGGCGGCCTCCGCCTCGCTTCCCACCCGGCGGCTGGTCTCCTCGGCGAGCCGGTTCGCCTCGGCGCGGGCGGTGGCGAGCGCCTGCTCGGCCTCCGCGCGGGACTCCTCCATCAGCCGGCGGGCCTGGGCCTCGGTGCGGGCGCGGAGCTGCTCGGCCCAGGCGACGTTCTCGTTGACGTGCGCCTCGACGGTCTGGCGGCGCTCGTTGAGCTCCTGGTCGAGCTGCTGGCGGCGCTGGACGGCCTCGTTGTGCAGTTCGGCCTGGAGCCGTGCCTGGTGCTCGGCGTGCTCCTGGAGGATGCGCTGGGTCTGGGCGCGGGCCTCGCGCAGTTCCCGCTCGGCGTCCTGGCGGAGCTGCTCGGCCTGTGCCTGCGCGTTCCGCAGCAGTTGCTCGGCCTGGTAGCCGATGTCGGCGCTGTCGTACGCGGGCCGGGACGCGATGGTGCGGCGCGCCTCGTGGAGCTTGGCGCGCAGCACCTCGACCTGGTAGCCGAGGTCCTCGGCATGCTGGACGGCCTTCTCGCGCTCCGTCTTCAGCCGGTCCATCTCGGCTTCGAACCTGGCGAGATGGTCGTCTTCAGCTCGGTGGCTCTCCTGGCGTTCGTAGCCCCGCACTGCGCGGTCCCATCCTTCCCCGAGCTCTTCGAGCAGGGGAGACCCCAACCCTGGTCGCAACACTCCAACGAGCACGCCCTCACGGCTGAGGACGGACCCCCGGGGGAATCGTGGCAGATCGGATGACCCCGACATTCCGACTTCGATGCCGCGCGGATGGTCCCGACCGGCCCCGGCCCGGAGTCGCCCACTCTACCGGGCCAGGAATCCTGAGGTCAGTGCTCCGCTGAGGAGTGGTCAGCGGAGGGCTCCGCCGAGGTGACCAGTTCGGTGAGGACGCCGTGGCAGTCCTTGGGGTGGAGGAAGGTGATCCGGGAGCCCATGGAGCCGATCCGCGGCTCGTCGTAGAGGACCCGGACGCCCTTGGAGCGGATGGCCCCGGCGTCCCCGTCGACGTCGGCGGTGCCGAAGGCGATGTGGTGGACGCCCTCGCCGTTCTTGGCGAGCCACTTGCCCACCGCGGAGTCCTCCCGGGTCGGCTCCAGGAGCTGGAGGTAGGAGGCCCCGCCGTCCGAGGTCTCGTTGATCTTGAGCATGGCCTCGCGGACGCCCTGCTCCTCGTTGACCTCGGTGTGGAAGACCTCGAAGCCGTAGGTCGCGCGATAGAACTCGACCGTCTTGTCGAGGTCGAAACAGGCGATTCCGATGTGGTCGATTCGCGTCAGCATGCTTCCAGTGCAGCGCCGGGAGGGTGGTTACGCAACGTGCGCGCGATCACACCATCGGGCCGGTGACCCGGCGCGCCACCGCTCAGTACATTGGCAGTAAACCCTCGTTCACTCCTCATCCCAAGGGGCTGTGCCTCATGTCTGGAACGACCGGTACCACCTCAGTGATCGTCGCTGGCGCCCGCACGCCCATGGGGCGCCTGCTCGGCTCGCTCAAGTCCTTCTCGGGCGCCGACCTCGGCGGCTTCGCCATCAAGGCGGCCCTCGACCGGGCCGGCATCGGCGGCGACCAGGTGCAGTACGTGATCATGGGGCAGGTGCTCCAGGCGGGTGCCGGGCAGATCCCCGCCCGTCAGGCCGCCGTCAAGGCCGGCATCCCGATGAGCGTTCCGGCGCTCACCATCAACAAGGTGTGCCTCTCCGGCCTCGACGCCATCGCCCTTGCCGACCAGCTCATCCGTGCGGGCGAGTTCGACGTGGTCGTCGCCGGCGGCCAGGAGTCGATGACCAACGCCCCGCACCTGCTGCCGAAGTCCCGTGAGGGCTTCAAGTACGGCGCCATCGAGATGCTCGACGCCATGGCGTACGACGGTCTCACCGACTCCTTCGAGGGCATCGCCATGGGCGAGTCCACCGAGAAGCACAACACCCGCCTCGGCATCAAGCGCCCCGAGCAGGACGAGATCGCCGCCCTCTCGCACCAGCGCGCCGCCGCCGCCCAGAAGAACGGCATCTTCGAGGCCGAGATCACCCCGGTCGAGATCCCGCAGCGCAAGGGCGAGCCGGTCGTCTTCTCCAAGGACGAGGGCATCCGCGCGGAGACCACCGCCGAGTCCCTCGGCAAGCTCCGCCCGGCCTTCGCCAAGGACGGCACCATCACCGCCGGCACCTCCTCGCAGATCTCCGACGGCGCCGCCGCCGTCGTCGTGATGAGCAAGGCCAAGGCCGAGGAGCTGGGCCTGGAGTGGATCGCCGAGATCGGCGCCCACGGCAACGTCGCGGGCCCGGACAACTCGCTCCAGTCGCAGCCGTCCAACGCGATCCTGCACGCCCTGAAGAAGGAGGGCCTGGCCGTCGGCGACCTCGACCTGATCGAGATCAACGAGGCCTTCGCCGCGGTCGCCGTCCAGTCAATGAAGGACCTCGGCGTTACCCCCGAGAAGGTGAACGTCAACGGCGGTGCGATCGCCCTCGGCCACCCGATCGGCATGTCCGGCGCCCGCCTCGTGCTCCACCTCGCCCTGGAGCTCAAGCGGCGCGGCGGCGGCGTCGGCGCGGCGGCCCTCTGCGGCGGCGGCGGCCAGGGCGACGCGCTGATCGTTCGCGTGCCCGGCGTTTCCGGCAAGTAAGCACCCACCCGAGGAGCAGCGCAGATGGTGGACGTCCTCGAACTCGTCGCCCAGGCACGGGAGGGCCGGCCGCGTGCGGTGGCCCGGCTCATCTCCCTCGTGGAGGGGGCGTCCCCACAATTGCGCGAGGTGATGGCGGCGCTGGCGCCGCTCACCGGCGGCGCGTACGTGGTGGGCCTGACCGGCTCGCCGGGCGTGGGGAAGTCCACGTCGACGTCCGCGCTGGTCTCCGCGTACCGCAGGGCGGGCAAGCGCGTCGGCGTGCTGGCCGTCGACCCGTCCTCGCCGTTCAGCGGGGGAGCCCTGCTGGGCGACCGGGTCCGGATGTCGGAGCATGCCTCCGACCCGGGCGTCTACATCCGTTCCATGGCGACCCGCGGCCACCTGGGCGGCCTCGCCTGGTCGGCCCCGCAGGCCATCCGGGTCCTGGACGCGGCCGGCTGCGAGGTGATCCTGGTGGAGACGGTCGGCGTGGGACAGTCGGAGGTCGAGATCGCCTCCCAGGCCGACACCTCCGTGGTCCTGCTGGCTCCGGGCATGGGCGACGGGATCCAGGCCGCGAAGGCGGGCATCCTGGAGATCGGCGACGTCTACGTGGTGAACAAGGCCGATCGGGACGGCGCGGACTCCACCGCCCGCGAGCTCAACCACATGCTGGGCCTCGGCGAGGCACGGGCCGCGGGCGACTGGCGACCGCCGATCGTCAAGACGGTCGCGGCGCGCGGCGAGGGCGTCGACGAGGTCGTGGAGGCGCTGGAGAAGCACCGTGCCTGGATGGACGAGCACGGGGTCCTCGCGGAGCGCCGCCGGGCCCGGGCCGCCCGCGAGGTCGAGACCATCGCGGTCACGGCCCTGCGCGAGCGGATCGGCGACCTGCACGGTGACCGGCGCCTCGACGCCCTCGCCGAGCGGATCGTGGCGGGTGACCTCGACCCGTACGCGGCCTCCGACGAACTGGTCACGAGCCTGACGGGCGGCTGAGTCCCGGAATGCGGGGAAGGGCTCCTCCGGACCTCCGGAGGAGCCCTTCCCCGTTCTCTGTCAGGTCACGGCTTGCCGCGCCGGCCGCGGAGCTGGTCCGCGATCGGCTTCAGCGACTCGTGGAGGTCGCCGAGCGCCTCGCCGCTGAGCTGGTCGATGAAGTGCTTGCGCACGGATTCGACGTGGTGCGGGGCGACCTTCCGCATGGTGTCCATGCCGAGGTCGGTGAGCACGGCGTAGAGACCGCGACGGTCGGACTCGCAGTTCTCGCGACGCACCAGGCCGGCGTTCTCCATGCGGGTGATCTGGTGGGAGAGTCGGCTCTTCGACTGGAGGGTGGCCGCGGCGAGGTCGCTCATGCGCAGCCGCCGCTCCGTCGACTCCGAGAGGTTCACCAGGATTTCGTAGTCGTTCATCGTCAGGCCGAAGGGCTGGAGGTCCCGCTCCAGCTGGTACGTCAGCATTCTCTGGACGTCCAGGAACGTGCGCCAGGCGCACTGCTCCCCGTCGGTGAGCCAGGGGGTGGCGGTCTCGGTCTCCATGTGTGGATTCTACCTAAGAAGTTGAATATTTTACGAAGTGTGGGAGCGCGCGTTCGAAGGCGTCACACTCCGCAGAGTACCGCTCACAGACCGAAGCGACGCTGGAGGTCGCCGAGCTGGCCGGGAAGGCGCGGCACCGAACCCAGTGGACCCTGGCCGGAACCCGGTGCTCCGTGCCCGCCCGGGACCCCCTCCTGGGCCGGTGGCGTCCCGATCGGCCGTTCCGCCATCAGCAGCTCCGTCGACTGGAGGAGCACCGTGCCCGCCCCCACGAACTCGAACTGGTGCTCCTCGCCCGAGGTGCCGCCGAGTCCCGTCAGCGAGCGCAGGCCGCCCATCACGCCCGTCATGTAGCCGTGGTCGTAGTGGTGGCAGGGCGAGGGGCAGTCCGCCCAGCCGACCAGCGCCTGCGGGTCCACCCGCAGCGGCGGCTCCATGAAGACCACCGCACCGTTCGACGCGGCCACGAACTTGCCCGTGCCGATCAGCGTCACGAAGCCCGGCACGATCGACTGCTTCAGCGCCAGCGAAGGCTGGTACGCCAGCAGGTTTCCCGAACGGATCGTCAGGTTGCCCTCGTCCAGGTCGTACGAGTTCACGTCGAACGCCCGGTCCGCGAGCAGCATCTTTCCGCTGCCCTCCGCCACCACCCAGTCGCTGGCGTGCAGCGGGGAGTGGAAGGACGTCCGGATCAGCCGGTCGAGCCGCCCGTGCCCGATGCCGTTGAACTCGATCCGCCCGTAGTAGGCGATCATCTTCCCCTTCTGCAGGAACCACTGGGAGCCCTTGAGCTCCACGCAGAAGGTGTAGGAGTTCACGTTGTCGTCCGACGGAAGGGTCGTCGGGTCGTGGATCACCGGGGTGCTCACAGCTTCTCCTCCGAGGCCTGGACGTACACCGCGCCGCTGCCGCTCAGCTCCAGTTGGAAGGCCTCGCCCGAGCCTCGCCCCACCATGTCGCGCCAGCCGAGCGCCGTGGACAGCTTGTTCCGCACGTCGCCGTGGTGCGCCACGTACGCCTGCGGGTCGACGTGGACCGGGCGGCCCGGGGAGATCGGCAGCTCGATGACCCCGCCGTGCGCCATCACGGCCACGGAACCGTGTCCCCTCAGGGTCGTCGTGAACAGGCCCTGGCCCGTCACCTGGCCCCGCACCATGCCCATGACCCCGCCCTGCGAGCCCATGAACATCGTGCCCTGCTCCAGGGTCCCGTCGAAGGCGAGCAGCCGGTCGGCCTCCACGTACAGGGTGTCGCCCGTCAGTGCGATCACCTGGATGTGGTGGCCGCCGTGCCCGAACATCACCGTGCCGTTACCCTCGACGGTCATCAGCGGGGTCGCCTCGCCGGCCACCCGGCGGCCGATCATCGACATCAGGCCGCCCTGGCCGCCCGTGATGTTCGGCGTGAAACTGACGTCGCCGCGGTACGCGAGCATCGCGCCGCGCTGGCTGAACATCCGCTGCCCGGGGATGACGGTCGCCTCGACCATCTTGGAGTTGATCTCGCGGAAGGGCATCAGAGGTCGCCCCCGATCGTGTTCCGCTCGCTCGGCTGGACGTAGACGAGCCCGTCGCCCTCGAAGCGGATCTGGAAGGCTTCGCCGCTGCCCTCGCCCATGAAGGTGCGGAAGGTCACACCGGACTGGAAGTGCTGCTGGAGGTTGCCCTGGTGGGCGATGTACGCCCCCGGGTCGACCTGGAGCGGGTACTGCGGGGTCACCCGCAGCACCACCGCCGGACCGTCCGACATGATGGCGGCCTGGCCGGTGCCCTCGACGGTGGTGGTGAAGAGGCCGTTGCCGGTGGCGCCGCCGCGCAGGCCCGTGAACGTGGTGCCGGTGCGCAGGCCCGCGTCCGTGCACAGCAGGTTGCTCGCCTCCACCCACAGCTTGTCGCCGTGCAGCGCCACGAGGTTGATCTCGGAGGCCCGGTCGGCGAACCAGCAGGTTCCCTGGCCGCGCACCTCCATCACCTCCATCTGCTCACCCGTCAGCCGACGGGTCACCATGCCGCGCAGGCCCTCGCCCCCGCCGCTCATCTTCTTGAACGCCATCTGGCCGTCGTAGGCGACCATCGAGCCGTTCTTCGCCTTGACGGCGTCGCCGGTCATGGAGACGGCGAGCACTTTGCTGCCCTGGAGTCGGAACGTTGCCACCCGAGGAAGGTACTGGGCCCCCGGCTAAAGGAACAGCAAAGTTGCCGTGCACAATGGACGGGCCCTTGTGCATCCGTTCACAAGATCGAACGAAGGTGACCCCCTCCGTGGACCTCAAGACCGCTTCCTCCCTCCACCGCCTCCGACTCGTCTCCGCCCCGGAGGCCGTCTCGTTCCTGCTCCTGCTGGTCTGCTCGGTGCTCAAGCGGACGACGGACTTCAACGCGGTGCCGGTCATGGGTGCTGTCCACGGACTGCTGTTCGTCCTCTACGTCCTCTTCTGGCTGGACGCCTGGAACCGCACCAAGTGGAGCTTCGGCACCGCCGCCCTCTACTTCGTGCTCTCGGTGCTGCCCCTGGGCGGGTTCTACGCCGAGCGGCGGCTGAAGCGCGAGGCCGAGGACGCGGTCATCGCCTCCCGCGTGCGTGCCGAGAGCGCGGTGAAGGCGTGATCGTCGCGTTCTCCGTGACTCCCCTCGGAGTGGGGGAGGAGGTCGGCGAGTACGTCGCCGACGCCGTCCGGGTCGTCCGCGAGTCCGGTCTGCCGAACCGCACCGATGCGATGTTCACCTCGATCGAGGGTGAGTGGGATGAGGTGATGGACGTGGTGAAGCGTGCCGTCGCCGCCGTCGAGGCCCGTGCGCCGCGGGTCTCCCTGGTCCTCAAGGCCGATGTCCGCCCCGGTGTGACGGACGGTCTGACGTCGAAGGTCGAGACGGTGGAGCGCCACCTCGGCGGCTGACGCCGTCCCGTTTCCGCGCCGAAGCCCCGTCCGCGCCCCTTCGGTTCCCGCGGTCGCCGCGAGGTCCCAGCCCCAGGGGGGCCGGGGGCGTCGAGGGCCGCGGGGCCGTGTGCGCCGCCCGTAAAACCGCTCACTCGGACCACTCCGGTCGACACGCCGAAACTTTGCCCCTTTCGTTGGCTTATCGACTTGTTCGACGACAGCGGGAGGCGCCGTGCGGCAGGGAGGCTACGACTACGACCGCTACAGCCGACTCGCCGGCCCCCTCGTCGAACCGGACCCGGTGCGACACCGGGTCCGCTATCGCAGCCTCCTCTCGAAGGAACCGCACCGCATACGGGCCGTCCTGCTGATGACCCTCGCGCCGGCCCTCTCGGCGCTGCTCCTGGCCTACCTGGTCTGGCCCTCCCACTGGACCGTCCGCGAGGGCGACGACCGCTGGCGCGTGCCCTACGACACCGTGATGCTCGTGTCGATCGGGCTCATCTGCTTCTTCATGCTGCTGAACGTCACCTCGATCGCCCACGCCACCCTGGTCGCCCGCGATCCGATACCCGTGCACGCCGAGCCGGGCACCCGCGTCGCCTTCCTCACCACGTACGTCCCCGGCAAGGAACCGCTCGCGATGGTCCGCGGCACCCTCGAAGGCGCCGTCCGGGTGCGGCACGACGGCCCGCTCGACGTCTGGCTCCTCGACGAGGGGGACGCCGAGGAGGCCAGGGAGCTCTGCGCCGAGCTCGGCGTCCGTCACTTCACCCGCGCCGGCGTCCCCGAGTGGAACCGCCGGAAGGGTTCGCACCGGGCGCGGACCAAGCACGGCAACTACAACGCCTGGCTCGCCCGGCACGGTGACGACTACGACTTCTTCGCCTCCGTCGACACCGATCACGTCCCGCTCCCCAACTTCCTGGAGCGGATGCTCGGCTACTTCCGCGACCCCGACGTCGCCTTCGTCGTCGGCCCCCAGGTGTACGGCAACTACACCAACCTCGTCACCAAGGCCGCCGAATCGCAGCAGTTCCTCTTCCACGCCCTCATCCAGCGGGCCGGCAACCGGTACCGCGCGCCCATGTTCGTCGGCACCAACAACGTCGTCCGGATCGCCGCCCTCCAGCAGGTCGGCGGCCTGTGCGACTCCGTCACCGAGGACATGGCCACCGGCTTCGAACTCCACCGCCGCCGGAACCCGCGCACCGGCCGCACCTGGCGCTCCGTCTACACCCCCGACGTGCTCGCCGTCGGCGAGGGCCCCGCCTCCTGGACGGACTTCTTCACCCAGCAGCTCCGCTGGTCCCGGGGGACGTACGAGACGATCCTCAAGCAGTACTGGAAGGCGCCCTTCAGCATGCCGCCGGGGCGCCTCCTCAACTACACGCTGATGCTGGTCTACTACCCGATGACGGCGGTCAACTGGCTCCTCGGCGTCCTCAGCTGCGTCCTCTACCTCTGGCTCGGCGCCTCCGGAACCCAGGTGTCGACCCAGGTGTGGCTGATGGTCTACAGCGACGCGGTGGCCCTCCAGATCGGCCTCTACCTCTGGAACCGGCGGCACAACGTCTCGCCCCACGAACCCGAGGGTTCCGGTGGGCTCGCCGGCATGGGCATGTCCGCGCTCTCCGCCCCCGTCTACCTCACGTCCCTCGGCTCGGCGCTCCTGCGCACCCGCGGGCGCTTCGTCGTCACCCCCAAGGGGGGCGAGGCCAGCCCCGACCGGATTGCCACCTTCCGGATCCACCTCTTCTGGGCGGCGGTCCTCGCCGCCTCGCTCCTCGCCTCCGCCCGCTACGGCCACACCCACGCGGCGATGCGCACCTGGGCCGCCCTGGCCCTGCTCGTCGCCCTCGCCCCGATCGCCCTCCACGCCCACGCGACAGTGCGGAACCGGCGCCTCCGTGCCGTGCGCGACCGCGCCAGGGAACGCACCCGTGCCCGCGGAGGCGTCGGAGGCCGGCCGGCCCCCGCCCCGTCCGCCCGCACGACGACCGGAAGGAACTGAGCCGTGGCCTACCGCCCGTCGAAGCAGTTCAAGAAGACCCTGCTCGGCAGCGGGGCGGTCCTGGTCCTGGCGGCCCTCAACGCCCCCGCCGCCGTCTCCTTCGCGGAGGAGAAGTACCACGCCTACAAGATCGCCCGTCCCGACTACACGCGGCGGTACGGCTCCTGGGCCGAGGTGCCGGTGCCCGCGGAGTACCGCATCAACGCCATCCACGCCGCCCTGCTGCACACCGGCAAGGTGCTGCTGATCGCCGGCTCCGGCAACGACCAGAAGAACTTCGACGCGGGCACCTTCGAGACGATCCTCTGGGACCCGGCCCGGAACGCCTTCAAGAAGGTCCCCACCCCCGTCGACTTCTTCTGCTCCGGCCACACCCAGCTCCCCGACGGACGTCTGCTCGTCGCCGGGGGCACCGCCCGCTACGAGGTCCTCGACGGCGAGGTCAAGAAGGCGGGCGGCGGCATGCGGGTCAAGAACGAGAGCCCGGACAAGGAAGTGACGCTGAAGAAGGGCACCGTCTTCCGTTCCCCCTCCGGGATCGAATACGTCTCCACCTCCGAGGTCACCGTCCCCAGGGCCAAGCGCGAGTTCGAGATCTCGTACTTCGCGAGCGGCCAGATGAAGCCCTGGAAGACCAAGGTCACGGCCGCCGAGTCTCGGGTCTTCGTCGAGGCGAGGGAAGAGGGGCCGGAGGCCCTCACCACCGAGGCCGCGCAGTACGAGGTGGTCGGCCTCACGGGCGAGGACGCCGACAACGTCTACGGCCTCGCCCAGAAGCTCACCACCGAGAAGCAGGACTTCCAGGGCATCAAGGCCGCCTACGAGTTCGACCCCAAGGCGGAGAGGTACGTTCCGGTGGCTCCGATGAAGGACGCCCGCTGGTACCCGACCCTCGTCGGCCTGCAGGACGGCAGGGTCCTCGCCGTCTCCGGCCTCAATGACGTCGGCGACGTCGTGCCCGGCGACAACGAGATCTACGACCCCGAGAGCAAGAAGTGGACCAAGGGCCCCTTCCACTACTTCCCCACCTACCCCGCCCTCTTCCTCACCCGGGGCGGCAAACTGCTCTACACCGGCTCCAACGCCGGCTACGGACCCGCCGACAAGGGCCGTGAACCGGGCCTGTGGGACCTGGAGACGAACACCTTCACCAAGCTCGGCGGACTCACCGACCCCGACCAACTGGAGACCTCCGCCTCCCTGCTGCTGCCCCCCGCCCAGAACCAGAAGGTCATGGTCCTCGGTGGCGGCGGCGTGGGCGAATCCGAGAAGTCCACCGCCCGCACCTCCGTCATCGACCTCTCCGCGGACAGCCCTGTCTTCACCGACGGGCCGGCGCTCCCGCAGGGCACCCGCTACCTCAGCAGCGTCCTGATGCCCGACGACACCGTCTTCACCAGCGGCGGTTCCCGGGACTACCGGGGGCGCAGCGGCAGCGACGTCCTCAGGGCCCAGTTCTACGACCCCGAGAGCAACGCCTTCACCGAGGCCGCGGAACCGACCGTCGGCCGCAACTACCACTCCGAGGCCCTGCTGCTGCCCGACGGCCGGGTCGCCACCTTCGGCTCCGACCCGCTCTACGACGACGAGGACAACACCAAGCTCGGCACCTTCGAGCAGCGCATCGAGGTGTTCACCCCGCCCTACCTCCACCGGGCCGGCACCGCCCGCCCCGTCCTCGGCGGGGGCTCCCGGGAACTCGACCGGAACGGCCGCGCCACCTTCACGACCGAGGACGCCGGACGGATCGTGAAGGCCCGGCTGATGCGGCCCAGCGCCGTCACCCACACGACCGACGTCGAACAGCGCTCGATCGCCCTCGGCCTGACGAAGGGATCAGACGGGGTCACCCTCACCGTCGACGTGCCGGACGACCGGACGCTCGTGCCGCCCGGCTGGTACATGCTCTTCGTCGTCGACCGGGACGGCGTCCCGTCCGAGGCGCAGTGGATCCAGGTGGGGTGACCCGGGCCCCGGGCCTAGGACTTCGCCCTGCGCGCCAGGCCCAGGGCGTACTCCGGCCACCAGGTGCCGGCCGCCGGGCCGCCCCGGCACTGCCCGTCCGAGTCGCCCGGCCGCTTGATCCACAGATAGGCGTCCACGAGTTCGTCCCCGGTCCGGTCGGTCGGCGGCACGCCGAGCGCCCGGCCCGGCGGATTGCACCAGGCCTCCTCCCGGTCACCCGGGAGGGGGCCGTCGCCGTTCCGGCTGGTGTCCACTGCGAAGTGGGCGCCTCCGAGCAGGGCGGAGAGCGTGGCGCCGAAGCCCTGCACGGCCTCGTTCGTCTGGAAGTTGGAGACGTTCAGGGAGAAGCCGTCCGCCCGGGCGATGCCCGCCCGGCGCAGCGGCTCCACCAATTTCCCCGGATCGTCGATCCACGCCGGATTGCCCGCGTCCAGGTAGACCCGGGTGCGCGGCTGCCGCTTCAGCCGTTCGACCGCGTCCGCCAGCAGCCGGTACCGCTCGTCGTGGTACCCCGCCGGGGTGCAACCGTCCACGACGTGCGGCACCGCGTCGGGCTCCAGGACGACGATCGCGGCGGCGTCCCCGATCGCGGCGGCGAAGGAGTCGATCCAGTTCCGGTACTCCTGCCCGTCGTGCGCGCCGCCCGCCGAGTACATGCCGCAGTCCCGGTGCGGGATGTTGTACGCGACGAACACGGCCGTGCGGTTCCCGGACGCCGCGCCCCGGACCGCCCGGGCGATCTCCGGCACGGGATCGTCGCCGGCCGGCCAGTCCGCGACCGGCCGCTCCGAGATCCGCCTCAGCACCCGGGCGTCCTCGGACCTGCCCTGCGCCTCGTACTCCCGCACCTGCCGGGCCGCGTCGCTCTCCGGATCCACCCAGAACGGCGAACCCGAGGCGGGGGCCGCCGCCTCGCCGCGTGCGGCGGACGGTCCCGCGGGCCCTCCTGCCGGCCCGTCCACCCCGCACCCGGCCAGGAACGATGCGGAGGCGAGGACCAGGGCGGCGGTGGCGACGGTACGGCGGAACATCCGGCCCCCAGGCTCGGGTACGGGACGGGACGGGCGGCCCCCATCGTCACACGGGGGTCATCGCGCACCGGGCTGCGACACCGCGATGCCCAACGGGGTCCGCTCGTAGAGCACCTGGTGGCCGTACCGCCGGGAGGCCAGCAGTCCGGCGTCCCGCAAGACCGCCAGGTGCGCGGACACCGACGAGGGCGCCCGGCCCAGCCGGTGCGCGAGAGCCGTCGTCCCCATCGGCTCGTCGAGCGCGCACAGCACGTCCGCGCGCACCGGACCGAGCAGCCGGGACAGTGCCTCCGGGGTGCGGTCCCCGGCCTCCGACCACAGCCCGCCGATCCCGCGCGCCGGGTACACCACGGTCGGCTGCCACGGTGGATCGAAACCGCTCACCACATCGGGCCAGGTGAAGACCGAGGGCATCAGCACCAACCCCCGCCCGGCCAACGGCCGGATGTGCTCGCCGCGGTACGCGACCGTGAGCGTGGCCGTGGTCGCGTCCCACGCGAACGCCGGGTGCAGCTCGCCCAGCAGCCGTTCGAGACCGCCCTCCGCGAGCCGCCGCGAGTGGTACGCCACGTCCGCCTCCAGCAGTGCGCGCAGCCGCGGCCAGTCCGGGGCGACCAACGCTTCCCACGCCGCCAGGAGCAGGTCCGCGAGCCGCAGCACCGCCCCGGCCGGGTCCGCCAGCATCCGCCGCCCCTCGGCCGTCGAGGCCGCGCCGGGGGTGTCCGCGAGCGCCCGCTCGAAGTCGTCGAGGGCGAGCGCCGGATCGGTCTCCCGCACGGCCGTGATCTCCTCTTCGAAGGCGGCGGCGGGACCCAGCGGCGGAGGGTAGAGGAAGTCCGGGCTGTGGCCGGACAGCGGCATCAGCAGTTGGAGCGGCCCGAGGTCCAGCTCCCGGGCCGCGCCCGCGATCCGTCGCATCCACGGCAGGTGGTAACCCTGCTTCTGCGGTCGCGCCAGCACCCGCACCGCGGAGTGCGTCTCCCAGAGCGGCGAGATCGCGAACCGGATGCGCAGCGGGTCGGCCTCGCCGAAGTGCAGGTGGTACGGCACGGATGGTCCTCCCGCCCGGAAGATTCGTCTGCAGCCGAAAGTCTAGGGTCCGGACTCCGGACCCGGCACGCTGCGCACATGTCCGAGAACGACACCCGGGCGCCGGCCCCGGCGCCCGTGCGCACCGCTGCCCCGAAACCTTCCGCATCCGTCGCCGGAGTCGCCCCGGCGCCGTCCGCCGATGCCGCCCCGTCCGCCGGCCCGCCCCCGCCGGCCGGCCCCGTTCCCGCGGCGGATCCCGTTCCCGCGGCGGATCCCGCCCGTAGCCCCGGCTACCGCTCCGTCTTCGCCGTACGCGAATTCCGCTTCGTGTTCGCGGCGCACCTGTCCTCCCTGATCGGGCTCGTCGTCAGCGAACTCGCGCTCACCGTGCTGGTCTACGAGCTGACCCGCTCGCCGCTGCTCTCCTCCCTCACCTTCGCCCTGGGCTTCCTCCCCTACCTCCTCGGCGGCACCCTCCTCGCCGGTCTCACCGACCGGTTCCCGCCCCGCCGGATCCTCGTCGTCTGCGACCTGGTCTGCGCCGTCTGCGTCATGGCGATGATCGCTCCCGTCACGCCCGTCGCCGTGCTGCTCGCCCTGCGCTGCGCGATCGCCGTCGTCTCGCCCGTCTTCCAGGGCACCCGCATGGCGACCCTCGCCGACGTCCTCGGCGAGGGCGACCTCTTCGTCCTCGGTCGTTCCCTGCTGAGGATCGTCTCCCAGAGCGCCATCCTCGTCGGCTTCGGCGTCGGCGGGGTCCTCCTCACCGTCGTCCCGCCGCGCGGCGCCCTCGCCGTCACCGCCACCACCTTCCTCGTCTCGGCACTCCTCCTGCGCCTCGGCACCGCCCGCCGTCCGGCCCGCGCCACCGGGGCCGGGGGCAGCGGACTCACCGGCACCTGGGCGGTGCTCCGGAACCGGCGGGTGCGCGCCCTGATGCTGATGTTCTGGGCGCCCCCGTTCTTCGTCGTCGTGCCCGAGGCCCTCGCCGCCCCCTACGCCGACGAGATCGGCGTCTCCACCGCAGCCCTGGGGCTGCTCATGTGCGCGCTGCCGGTCGGCACCATCACCGGAGAGCTGCTCGCCGGGTCGTTCCTCTCCGCCCGGACCCGCTCCCGGATCGTGCTGCCGCTCGCCGTCGCCGCCGTGCTGCCCTACCTCCTCTACGCCTTCCGGCCCGGCGTCGCCCTGGCGGTCGCCGCCCTCTTGCTGGCCGGTGCCACCGGTGCGTACACGCTCGGCCTCGACGCCCGCTTCGTCGCGGCCGTCCCCGAGGAACAGCGGGGGAGGGCCATGACCCTGATGACCGCGGGCATGATGACCGTGCAGGGCCTCGGCATGGCCGGGGCCGGGGCCGCGGCGGAGTTCGCCCCCGTGCACGCGGTCGTCGCGGGCACCGGAGTCCTCGGCACGGTCTGCCTCCTCGCGGCTGCCGTCGAGCTGTGGGCGACCGAAAGGCGAGACGGGGCTGACCGTCATATGACCAGTCGGTAAGGTCGACGCGTGCCGAAGCCGCTCAGTCTCCCCTTCGACCCCATCGCCCGTGCCGACGAACTCTGGCAGAAGCGCTGGGGGCCGGTCCCCTCGATGGCCGCGATCACCTCGATCATGCGCGCCCACCAGATCCTCCTGGCAGAGGTCGACGCGGTGGTCAAGCCGTACGGGCTTACCTTCGCGCGGTACGAGGCCCTGGTCCTGTTGACCTTCTCCAAGGCCGGCGAACTGCCGATGTCCAAGATCGGCGAGCGGCTGATGGTCCACCCCACCTCGGTGACGAACACGGTGGACCGGCTGGTGAAGTCCGGCCTCGTCGACAAGCGGCCCAACCCCAACGACGGCCGCGGCACACTGGCCTCGATCACCGAGAAGGGGCGCGAGGTCGTGGAGTCCGCGACCCGCGACCTGATGGAGATGGACTTCGGCCTCGGCGCGTACGACGCGGAGGAGTGCGGGGAGATCTTCGCGATGCTCCGCCCGCTGCGGGTCGCGGCGCACGACTTCGACGAGCGCTGACCCCCGCGAAGATCGCCCGGAACGTGCCGTTACGCTCGTGGCCATGAAATCCAGCGTGCTGACCCGCTACCGCGTCATGGCGTACGTGACCGCCGTCATGCTGCTCGTGCTGTGCACCTGCATGGTCTTCAAGTACGGGTTCGACATGGGCGAGGACGTGACCTTCGCGGTGTCCCAGGCCCACGGCGTCCTCTACATCCTCTACCTGGTCTTCGCCTTCGACCTGGGCTCCAAGGCGAAGTGGCCGCTCGGCCGGCTCGCCTGGGTGCTGCTCTCCGGCACGATCCCCTTCGCCGCGTTCTTCGTCGAGCGCAAGGTCGTCGCGGACACGCTTCCGCTGGTCAGCGGCGCGCAGCCGGAGCCGGCCAAGGCCTGACCTCCCCCGCCTCCGCACACATGTGCGGAGGTTTGCCGTCGACACTTACTAGGACGTCCCAGTAAATTCGAAGGCATGGACGCTGACGCCATCGAGGAGGGCCGCCGTCGCTGGCAGGCCCGTTACGACAAGGCTCGCAAGCGGGAGTCCGACTTCACCACGCTCTCCGGCGACGCCGTCGAGCCTGTCTACGGTCCCCGGCCCGGTGACTCCTACGAGGGGTTCGAGCGCATCGGCTGGCCCGGAGAGTACCCCTTCACCCGGGGCCTCCACCCGACCGGCTACCGCGGCCGGACCTGGACCATCCGCCAGTTCGCCGGCTTCGGCAACGCCGAGCAGACCAACGAGCGGTACAAGATGATCCTGGCCGCCGGTGGCGGCGGCCTCTCCGTCGCCTTCGACATGCCCACCCTGATGGGGCGCGACTCCGACGACCCCCGCTCCCTCGGCGAGGTCGGCCACTGCGGCGTCGCCGTCGACTCCGCCGCCGACATGGAGGTCCTCTTCAAGGACATCCCGCTCGGGGACGTCACGACGTCCATGACGATCTCCGGGCCCGCCGTCCCGGCCTTCTGCATGTACCTGGTCGCCGCCGAGCGCCAGGGCGTCGACCCGGCCGTGCTCAACGGCACGCTCCAGACCGACATCTTCAAGGAGTACATCGCGCAGAAGGAGTGGCTCTTCGAGCCCGAGCCCCATCTGCGCCTCATCGGCGACCTGATGGAGCACTGCGCGGCGAACATCCCCGCGTACAAGCCGCTCTCCGTCTCCGGCTACCACATCCGCGAGGCCGGGGCGACGGCCGCGCAGGAGCTCGCGTACACCCTGGCCGACGGCTTCGGCTACGTGGAGCTCGGGCTCTCCCGCGGCCTCGACGTCGACGTCTTCGCACCCGGCCTCTCCTTCTTCTTCGACGCGCACCTCGACTTCTTCGAGGAGATCGCCAAGTTCCGTGCCGCCCGCCGGATCTGGGCGCGGTGGATGAGGGAGGTGTACGGCGCCACGACCGACAAGGCCCAGTGGCTCCGCTTCCACACCCAGACCGCCGGTGTCTCCCTCACCGCCCAGCAGCCGTACAACAACGTGGTGCGGACCGCCGTCGAGGCGCTCTCCGCCGTCCTCGGCGGCACCAACTCCCTCCACACCAACGCCCTCGACGAGACCCTCGCGCTCCCCAGCGAGCAGGCCGCCGAGATCGCGCTCCGCACCCAGCAGGTGCTCATGGAGGAGACCGGCGTCGCCAACGTCGCCGACCCGCTCGGCGGCTCCTGGTACGTCGAGCAGCTCACCGACCGCATCGAGGCCGACGCCGAGAAGGTCTTCGACCAGATCAAGGAGCGCGGTCGCCGGGCGCACCCGGACGGGCGGCACCCGATCGGCCCGATCACCTCCGGCATCCTGCGGGGGATCGAGGACGGCTGGTTCACCGGCCGGATCGCCGAGTCCGCCTTCCGCTACCAGCAGGCCCTGGAGAAGGGCGAGAAGCGGGTCGTCGGCGTCAACGTCCACCACGGCTCGGTCACCGGCGACCTGGAGATCCTGCGGGTCAGCCACGAGGTCGAGTGGGAGCAGGTCCGCATCCTCGGCGAGCGCAAGGGGCGCCGGGACGACGCCAAGGTCCGCGCCTCCCTCGACGCGATGCTGGCGGCGGCCCGCGACGGCTCGAACATGATCGGCCCGATGCTGGAGGCCGTGCGCGCCGAGGCCACGCTCGGCGAGATCTGCGACGCCCTCCGCGACGAGTGGGGCGTCTACACGGAGCCCCCGGGCTTCTGATCCGTCCGGACGGCGGCGGCCGTCGCAGCCGCGCCCAGACCACCGAGGAGGAGGGCCGAGAGGCGGGCCGCCCAGGGGGCGTCCACCGGTTCGGCGCTGACCAGCGCGCGGTGCACCACCGCCCCCGCGACGACGTCGAAGATCAGGTCGTCGGTGGCGGCGACCGGACCGAGGTCCGGCGGGAGCTCGCCGCGCTGCTGCGCCCGTCTCCGGCCCGCCAGGACCAGACGCTTCTGGCGGTCGACGATCGAGGAGCGGATGCGTTCGCGCAGCGGCTCGTCCCGGGTCGACTCGGCGACCACCGCCATCAGCGCCGTCTTCGTCTCGGGTCGCTCCAGGAGCGCCGCGAACTGGAGCACGACGTGCTCGATGTCGGCCTGCAGGGAACCCAGGTCGGGCAGTTCGAGCTCGTCGAAGAGGACGGCGACGGCGTCCACCACGAGCTCGTTCTTGTTGGCCCAGCGGCGGTAGAGGGTGGTCTTCGCGACCCCGGCGCGGCCGGCCACGTCCCCCATCGTGAGCTTGGACCAGCCCAGTTCCACCAGGGCCGCGCGGGTCGCCTCCAGGATGGCCGTGTCGGCCTCGGTGGAGCGGGGGCGTCCGGTACGGCTCCTGCGCTGGTGGGTACGGCTGCACATGGAAAGCGACCATACCCGCCAGTAGGTAGCGCGCCAGGGGTGCGCGATGTGAGGCAGTTCACCGCCCGGATCGCACGTGCGACCTCCCCCCGGATCCCCTGGTGGAGTTACGCTACGACCCGTAGCGAAAGGCATTGAGCGGCCTGAGCGACAACCATGGCACCGGGTGGGGACCCGGTCCCAGTGCCGGGTGGGGACCCGGCACGAACCGAAGACGAGGGACCGTGCCGTCCGCGCGCTTCCGCTCCGGCGGGAGACGGGTGGACGGCACGGTTCGGCCATGACGTACCGGTGACGTGCGCGGAAGGGGGAGGATGTATCCATGCAGCCCCGAAACATGTCCATGAGCGGCGTCGTCGACCTCGCCGCGGTGAAGGCGGCCGGAGAGGCCAAGGCGAAGGCGGAGCAGGCGCGCGCCGAGTCCGCCCGGCAGGGCGGCCCCGCCGCCGTGCCCCCGTCGGCCCTGGTGATCGACGTCGACGAGGCCGGCTTCGAGCGCGACGTGCTCCAGCGCTCGGCCGAGGTTCCGGTCGTCCTCGACTTCTGGGCCGAGTGGTGTGAGCCCTGCAAGCAGCTCGGCCCCCTCCTGGAGCGGCTCGCCGTCGAGTACCACGGCCGCTTCCTGCTCGCGAAGATCGACGTCGACGCCAACCAGATGCTGATGCAGCAGTTCGGCATCCAGGGAATTCCGGCCGTTTTCGCGGTGGTCGCCGGTCAGGCGCTGCCGCTGTTCCAGGGCGCCGTGCCCGAGGCCCAGATCCGCGAGACCCTCGACCAGCTCATTCAGGTCGGCGAGGAGCGCTTCGGTCTCACCGGCATCGCCGTGGACGCCCAGGCCGATGCCTCGACCCCCGTCGCCCCGCAGGCCGGCCCGTACGACGCGCTCCTCACCGCGGCCATGTCCGCGCTCGACGCGGGCGACCTGGCCGGCGCCGTGCAGGCGTACGAGAACGTCCTCGCCGACGACCCGGCCCACCCGGAGGCCAAGCTCGGCCTCGCCCAGGCCCAACTCCTCCAGCGGGTGCAGGGCTTGGACCCCGCCGTCGTCCGCAAGAACGCGGCGGACGCCCCGACGGACGTCACCGCGCAGATCGCCGCCGCCGACCTCGATCTGGTGGGCGGCCACGTCCAGGACGCCTTCGGGCGCCTCGTGGAGACCGTGCGCCGCACGGCGGGCGAGGACCGGAACGCCGCCCGGCTGCGCCTGCTGGAGCTGTTCGAGGTGATCGGCGCCGAGGATCCGAGGGTCACGGCGGCCCGGCAGGCCCTCGCCCGGGTGCTGTTCTGATCCGTTTTCGAACCCCGCAGCGGGGTGCCGGATCGCCTGGCGATTTGGCGACAGAGTGACAGAAGGCGGCCGCGCTTTACCAAAACTTGGTAATCGCGGCCGCTGTTACTTGCAGTAAATCAAACTCGTGGTTCCGTCCCGATTCATCGGGCTATCTACCGACATCAACGGTCACCCCCTCGCACCCTGAGTGTCCGTTCGGCCCCTCCCCGCCATGACGCGGTTATCCACCCGTTACTAGCGAGTAACGAACCCTCTTGTGCGGGGGGCCGGAATGGACCACGATCGGCGACGCTCGGTCCGAACCGCACGACCCCGGCAACCATCCGGGATCACGGGGAGGGTCCCCACCGAGTGGACCGGTGTTCCGGCACCGGTCGTGGACAGGGGGGTTCCCGCTCTCACCGAACGGGGCCTGTCCGCAACGGGTCGCGCCCGAAGGCACGGCCCATGGTTGTCGCTCGGGGGTGATCGCCGGTGATTCGGACGCGCACGCGCCGCCTGACGCCTCGGCGCTCTCCTTCCCGAGGACGTAGCTCTTCTCCCATCCCTGGACGGGCCCCGGGCCCTTCCGGAGATGTACGTCCGAGAAGGAGGAATTCTCATGAAGTCCCAGGTTCGTGGCGGGACCCGATGGAAGCGGTTCGCCGTCGTCATGGTCCCGAGCGTGGCCGCGACGGCCGCGATCGGTGTCGGCCTGGCCCAGGGCGCGCTCGCCGCGTCCTTCAGCATCTCCGGCCAGGAATTCAAGGTTAAGGCCAACAGCCTCGTCGGCAAGGACTTCGTCCAGTACGGCAGCGTGGACGCGGGCAAGGACCTCGAAGGCAAGGACTTCGCCGCTCCGGTGGCCGTGTCCGGCTTCTCCGAGGCCTGGATCACGAACATGTGCCAGTCGGTCGTCACGCCGAAGGTGCCGTTCATCGGTGACGTCACCCTCCGCCTGGAGGCCGGCACCGAGGCCGTCAAGACCGGCAAGGACGAGGACAAGGTCTACGCGAAGGGCATCTACCTCGATGTCTCCGAGCTCAAGACCGACGCCGAGTTCAAGAACATCGACATCGGCGTCGCCGCCGGTGCCCTCGCGAAGTCGCCGGGCAAGCCGGGCATCCAGCCCAACACCCAGGCCAACCCGTACGGCTTCGGGCAGCGCGCCGACCAGGCGACGCTGAGCAACGTGGAGCAGAAGGCGTGGGCCACCACGGCCGGCACCTTCAAGCTCCCCGACCTGCACCTCTCCCTGCACCGGGGCACGTCTGCCGAGTGCTACTAGGACCGGCCGGTCCACCAGGGCCGATCCGTCCGGAGGGTGGGGTCGCCGCGTGCGGCCCCACCCGCCGGGTCCTTCGTCTTCAACCTTCTCAGCAACACCGCTTCCAGGGAGCTGTTCCATGAGCGCCGAGATCCCCGCCTCCCGCGAAGTCCCCGTAAAGGAGAACCGGTTCAAGGTCTGGCGGCAGACCAGGCCCTTCTGGGCGGGACTGTTCACGATGGTCGGCGGCCTGCCGATCGCCTACCTCCCGTACGGTGACATGCGGCTCGGCAACGTCACGCTCGCCATGCAGACGACCGCCGGAGCCGGCGCACTGATCATCGGTGTCCTGTTGATCACGCTCGGCCTGACGATGTGGTTCCAGCCCGTCGTCCGGGTCTTCGCGGGCGTCGCCTCCATCGTCCTGGCCCTCGTCTCCATCCCGGTGTCGAACTTCGGCGGCCTCGTCGTCGGATTCCTGTTCGCCCTCATCGGAGGCGCCATGTCCGCCTCCTGGGCGCCCGCGCCCCCGGTCGAGGAGCAGGCGGAAGCGGAGCACGGCGACCGGTCGGACGTTCCGGCCGAGCCCGGTGCGCAGCCCTCGGCCGCACCCACGCCCGAGGCCGGTGCCGAGCACCCGGCTCCGGACGCACCCCGGGTCGAACCGGAGGTCGAGGCCGTACCGGCGGCCGTGGTCCCGGAGCAGCGCGACGCGGAGCACCGGGAGACCGAAACCACGACCGACGCCAAGGGCGGGAGGAACAGTGCGGGGTGACGAGAGCCAGCCGGCGCTCGCGAAGGGGGGCCCGCGACACGCGGCCCCGCGCAAGTCGCTGCTGAACAGGATCCAGGGCCCCGCGGGGAAGGCGATGGCACTGGCCGCCATGCCGACCGCGGTGTTCGTGGGCATGGGCCTCACGCCCAGGCTCGCCCTCGCCGACGACAAGGAGATCCCCTTCGCCCCCGGCCCCTGCGTGACCCGCTCGGACGAGCCGGCACCGGAGGAGACGGAGACCGCGAAGCCGACGGCCGAGCCCACCGCCACGGCCACCTCCGAGCCCACCGCCCAGCCGACCGACACTCCCTCGGCGCCCGCGACCACCACGCCGTCCGCCACCGCGACCCCGGCGCCCACCACGACGCAGCCCGAGGCGATCGCCCCGGAGCCCCGACAGGCGACGGCCACCACCGCCCCGAGCGCCGCCCCCGCGCCCACCAAGTCCGTGAACCCGCTGGACCCGCTGGGTCTGGGCGACGCCCTCAAGGACCTCTTCCACGGCCTCGACCCGGAGCCGACCGCCACGGCCGAGCCGACGGCGGCCCCCACGACGAGCGCCCCGCAGCCGACGGAGGCCCCCGAGGAGGAGGCTCCGGAGACCGCCGCACCGACCGCGACCGCTTCCCCCCGGCCGAAGGGGGCGACGGACCCGGCCGCGGAGCAGACGAAGGCGGCGATCAAGAAGGCCGCCGCCCAGGCCGGCGCCACGGTCGAGGAGCTCCCGGAGAGCGCACAGGGGCTCGAAGCCAGGCAGGACACGGACATACCCGATGGGGCCAAGCCGCGCTTCCCGTGCCCCGAGCTCGACGCGCAGGCGCTCGCCGACGCCGAGCTGGAGCCGGGCATCCCGCTGCTGCCGGACGAGCCCTGGCGCCTGGAGAGCTCGTTGCTCACCCTGAGCGGCCTGGACTACCACGGCATCGTCGAGGTGAGGACCGGCAGCGGAAAGATCAAGAAGGTGCTGAAGTTCACCGCGAGCTCGGTGGACATCAAGGACCTGCACCAGCTGGCGGACCACTCCGAGGGGCGCACCGCGCACGTCCGCTCCAACAGGGGCTCGACCTCGACCATCCGCAACGGCACGGTGACCATGTACACGGAGGAGTTGAAGGGCAACCTCTTCGGCCTCATCCCGATCACCTTCGGCCCCGAGTCCCCGCCCCCGCTGGACGTCCCCTTCGCCTTCTTCACCAACGTGAAGCTGCGCCAGGCGGGCCAGTTCGGCGGCACCCTGAAGATCCCGGGCCTCCGCAACACGATCGAACCCAGCTGACCCCGAAGGACCCCTCCGGGAGCCGCAGGGCGTCGAGGCCCGTCACCCGGGACGGTGCCGGGCCGCGACGCGCAGTGGGCCGCACCCCCTCGGGAAGAGGGGGTGCGGCCCACTGTCGTGCGTCCTGCGGGACCGTCAGCCGCGCTTGTTGCCGCCGAGGTGGTGGACGCGGACCATGTTCGTGGTGCCGGGGACGCCGGGGGGCGAGCCGGCCGTGATGATCATGGTGTCGCCCTCGCCGTAGCGCTGGAGCTTGAGGAGCTCGGCGTCCACGAGGTCGACCATCGCATCGGTGTTGTCGACGTGCGGCACCAGGAAGGGCTCGACGCCCCAGCTCAGGGTGAGCTGGTTGCGGGTGCCCTCGTCCGTGGTGAAGGCGAGGATCGGCTGCTCCGCGCGGTAGCGCGAGAGGCGGCGGGCGGTGTCGCCGGACTGGGTGAAGGCGACGAGCGCCTTGCCGCCGAGGAAGTCCGCGATCTCGCAGGCCGCGCGGGCGACCGAACCGCCCTGGGTGCGCGGCTTCTTGCCCTGGACCAGGGGCTGGAGGCCCTTGGAGAGCAGCTCCTCCTCGGCCGCGGTGACGATCTTCGACATCGTCTTCACGGTCTCGATCGGGTACGCGCCGACCGAGGACTCGGCCGACAGCATGACCGCGTCGGCGCCGTCCAGGATCGCGTTGGCGACGTCGCTCGCCTCGGCACGGGTGGGCCGCGAGTTGGTGATCATCGACTCCATCATCTGGGTGGCGACGATGACCGGCTTGGCGTTCCGACGGCAGAGCTCCACCAGGCGCTTCTGCACCATCGGGACCTTCTCCAGCGGGTACTCCACCGCGAGGTCGCCGCGGGCCACCATGACGGCGTCGAAGGCGGCGACGACATCGGCCATGTTCTCCACGGCCTGCGGCTTCTCGACCTTTGCGATGACGGGGACCCGGCGGCCCTCCTCGTCCATCACCTTGTGGACGTCCTTGACGTCGTCGGCGTCACGGACGAAGGAGAGGGCGACCATGTCGCAGCCCATCCGCAGGGCGAAGCGGAGGTCGTCGACGTCCTTCTCGGACAGGGCCGGGACGTTCACCGCGGCGCCGGGCAGGTTGATGCCCTTGTGGTCGGAGATGACGCCGCCCTCGACGACGATGGTCTTGACGCGGGGGCCGTCGACCTCGACGACCCGCAGCTCGACGTTGCCGTCGTTGATCAGCACCTGGTCACCCTTGGCGACGTCGCCGGGCAGGCCCTTGTAGGTGGTGCCGCAGATCGACTTGTCGCCGGGAACGTCCTCGGTGGTGATGGTGAACTCGTCACCGCGCACCAGCTCGACCGGTCCCTCGGCGAAGGTCTCCAGGCGGATCTTCGGGCCCTGGAGGTCGGCGAGGACGCCGACGGCGCGCCCGGTGTCCGCGGAGACCTGCCGGACGCGGTCGTACCGCTCCTGGTGCTCCGCCTGGGACCCGTGGCTGAAATTGAATCGGGCCACGTTCATGCCGGCCTCGATGAGAGCCTTCAGCTGCTCATACGAGTCGACGGCGGGGCCCAGCGTGCAGACGATTTTGGAACGGCGCATGAGGCGGATCCTATCGGTTTGTTTCACTGCGGAATATTCCGGCTGGCGGAAAGTACAAATGGGCGCGGGGCCGCTCAGGCGTTCACTTCTTCGTGCACCAGTGCGTAGCTCTGTCGGGCGATCTCCAGCTCCTCGTCCGTCGGCACCACGGCGACCGCCACCCGCGCGTAGACCGGCGAGACGATCCGGGCCTCGTCGGACCGCACGGAGTTCAGCTCCGCGTCCACCGCGAGCCCCAGCTCTTCGAGGCCCGCGATCGCAGCTTCCCGCACCGGAGCCGCGTTCTCGCCGACGCCCGCCGTGAACACCACCGCGTCCACCCGACCGAGCACCGCGTAATACGCACCGATGTACTTCTTCAGCCGGTGGACGTAGATCTCGAAGGCGAGCGCCGCCCGCTGGTCGCCCTCGTCGATCCGGCGCCGGATCTCCCGCATGTCGTTGTCGCCGCAGAGTCCCACCAGGCCGGACTTCTTGTTCAGCAGGACGTCGATCTCGTCCGTCGACATGCCCGCCACCCGCTTGAGGTGGAAGGTCACCGCCGGGTCGACGTCACCCGAGCGGGTGCCCATGACCAGGCCCTCCAGCGGGGTCAGGCCCATCGAGGTGTCCACGCACCGGCCGCCCCGCACCGCCGAGGCCGAGGCGCCGTTCCCCAGGTGCAACACGATCACGTTCACCTCCTCGGGTTCCTTGCCGAGCAGTCGCGCCGCCTCCCGCGAGACGTACGCGTGCGAGGTGCCGTGGAAGCCGTAGCGGCGGATCCGGTGCGCGTCGGCGGTCTCCACGTCGATCGCGTACCGTGCCGCCGACTCCGGCATCGTGGTGTGGAAGGCGGTGTCGAAGACCGCCACCTGCGGGAGGTCGGGGCGCAGGGCCGTCGCGGTGCGGATGCCGGTCAGGTTCGCCGGGTTGTGCAGCGGTGCCACCGGCACCAGCCGCTCGATCTCCGCGAGCACCTCGTCGTCGATGACCGTCGGCTCGGTGAACCGCAGCCCGCCGTGCACCACCCGGTGGCCGATCGCCGCCAGTTCGGGGGAGTCCAAACCCAGGCCGTCCGTCGCCAGCTCCTCCGCCACGGCCTTCAGCGCGGCCGCGTGGTCGGCGATCGGTCCGGTCTTCTCGCGCTTCGCGCCGCCGCCCTGCAACGGGGTGTGCACGAGCCGGGAGGTCGCCTCGCCGATCCGCTCCACGAGACCTTGGGCCAGACGGCTGTCGTCCCGCATGTCGAGCAGCTGGTACTTCACCGACGAGGAGCCGGAGTTCAGGACGAGCACACGAGTGGGCGACGGGGTCGGGGTGGGGGTGGGCGACGGGTGGTTGGAGGGGGTCGAGCTGGGCTCGTCGGATGGGGTGGGGGTGGGTGACGGGTGGGCGGTCATCCGCGAAGCTCCTGACCCTGGTGGGCGGTCGGGGTGGTGGCCTGGGCCTGGATCGCCGTGATGGCGACCGTGTTGACGATGTCGCTGACGAGTGCGCCGCGCGAGAGGTCGTTCACGGGCTTGCGCAGCCCCTGGAGGACCGGGCCGACGGCCACGGCGCCGGCCGAACGCTGCACCGCCTTGTAGGTGTTGTTGCCGGTGTTGAGGTCGGGGAAGATCAGCACGGTCGCCTGGCCCGCGACCTCGGAACCCGGCAGCTTCGTCGCCGCGACGGAGGGCTCGACGGCCGCGTCGTACTGGATCGGGCCCTCGATCCGCAGCTCCGGGTGGGCCTCGCGGACCAGCTTGGTCGCCTCCCGCACCTTGTCGACGTCGGCGCCCGAGCCGGAGGTGCCGGTGGAGTACGAGAGCATCGCGATCCGCGGCTCCACGCCGAAGCGGGCCGCGGTGGCCGCGGACTGGGCCGCGATGTCCGCGAGTTGCTCCGCGTTCGGATCCGGGTTGACCGCACAGTCGCCGTAGACGAGGACCTTGTCGGCCAGGCACATGAAGAACACCGAGGAGACGATGGCGGCTCCTCCGGGTGTTCCCCCGGAGGCTTCGCCGGGGGAGGCGTTCTCGGGCTTGGTCTTGATGATCTCGAAGGCGGGGCGGATGGTGGCCGCGGTGGAGTGCACGGACCCCGAGACCATGCCGTCGGCCAGGCCCTCCTCGACCATCAGGGTGCCGAAGTAGTTCACGTCGGAGACGACGTCGTAGGCGAGTTCGACGGTGACGCCCTTGTGGGCCCGCAGCGCCGCGTACTTCTCCGCGAACGCGTCGCGCAGTTCCGAGGTCTGGGGGTCGATCAGCTGGGTGTCGGCGAGGTCCACGCTCAGGTCGGCGGCCTTCTTGCGGATGGTCTCGACGTCGCCGAGCAGCGTCAGGTCACAGACACCGCGGCGGATCAGCACGTCGGCGGCGCGCAGCACCCGCTCCTCGACGCCCTCGGGGAGCACCACCCGGCGCCGGTCGGCGCGGGCCTGTTCGAGCAGTACGTGCTCGAACATCATCGGGGTCACCCGGCCGCTGCGCGCGACCGAGATCCGCTTGAGGAGGTCGGCGGTGTCCACGTGCCGTTCGAAGAGGCCGAGGGCGGTTTCCGCCTTCCGCGGAGTGGCGGCGTTCAACTTGCCTTCGAGGGAGAAGAGCTCGGCTGCGGTCGGGAAGCTGGTGCCGGGCACGGAGATGACCGGGGTGCCGGGGGCGAGGCGGGCCGCCAGGGTCAGGATCTCCTCGCCGGGCCGCTCGTTCAGGGTGAGCAACAGGCCGGCGATCGACGGGGTGCCGGCGGAGTGCGCGGCGAGCGCGCCGACGACCAGGTCGGCGCGGTCCCCGGGGGTGACGACGAGGCAGCCCGGGGTCAGTGCGTGGAGGAAGTTGGGGAGCATCGCGCCGCCGAAGACGAAGTCCAGTGCGTCCCGGGCCAGGCCCGCGTCGTCGCCGAGGACGACGGTCGCCCCGAGCGCCTGGGTGATCTGGGCGACGGTGGGCGCGGCGAGCGCCGGCTCGTCGGGGAGGACGTAGCAGGGCACGGGCAGCCGGGCCGCGAGCCGCTCGGCGATGGCCTCGCGGTCCTCGGCGGCCACGCGGTTGACGACCATCGCGAGCACGTCGCAGCCGAGTCCGTCGTACGCGCGGAAGGCGTTGCGCGCCTCGGCCCGTACGGACTCGGAGGGTTGGCCCTTGCCTCCGACCACCGGGATGACGGAGGCGCCGAACTCGTTCGCGAGGCGTGCGTTCAGCGCCAGCTCGTCGGGGAGCTGGGTGGCGGCGAAGTCGGTGCCGAGCACGAGGACGACCTCGTAGTCGCGGGCGACGGCGTGGAAGCGGTCGACGATCCGGGAGACCAGTGCGTCGGTGCCCTGCTCGCCCTGGAGGGCGGAGGCCTCGTGGTAGTCCATGCCGTAGGCCGTCGAGGGGTCCTGCGAGAGTCGGTAGCGGGCGCGCAGCAGGTCGAAGAGCCGGTCGGGGCCGTCGTGCACCAGGGGGCGGAACACCCCCACCCGGTCCACCTGGCGGGTGAGGAGCTCCATGACTCCCAGCTCGACGACCTGGCGGCCGTCACTGCGGTCGATCCCGGTCACGTACACGCTGCGCGTCACGCCGTGGTCTCCTGTCCAGTCCTGCGGAGGGGCCAGGGGTGCCGTCGCGGCACCTGTGCGGCCCGTGCGTCAATCGAAAGTGCTCAGAAAGCCCCGATAGAGCGGCATTACCCCCTTGACAATACCCCCGCCAATGGTGCAGTTGCCCGCCGGGCAAAGGGCCCGACAACACGGGACGAAAGTCCTTCGCGCAGCCGCCGGGAAGGACGCGCGGAGTGCGGAGGAGCAGGCCCCCCAGAGCCGGCGTGTGAGAATTGCGGTGACCCATCACGGACCGCGACCGAGCAGGAGACACAGCACGATGCGCATCGGAGTTCTCACCGCAGGCGGAGACTGCCCCGGCCTGAACGCAGTGATCCGGTCGGTCGTGCACCGGGCGCTGACCGGTCACGACGACGAGGTCATCGGCTTCGAGGACGGCTTCAAGGGACTCCTCGACGGTCACTACCGCCCCCTCGACCTCAATGCCGTCAGCGGCATCCTGGCCCGTGGCGGCACCATCCTCGGCTCGGCCCGCCTGGAGCGGAGCAGGCTCCGCGAGGCCGCGGAGTCCGCCCCCGACCTGGCCCGCAAGTACGGCATCGACGTCCTCATCCCGATCGGCGGCGAGGGCACCCTGACCGCAGCCCGGATGCTCTCCGACGCCGGCATGCCCGTGGTCGGCGTCCCGAAGACGATCGACAACGACATCTCCTCCACGGACCGCACCTTCGGCTTCGACACCGCCGTCGGCGTCGCCACCGAGGCCATGGACCGCCTCAAGACCACCGCCGAGTCCCACCAGCGGGTCATGGTCGTCGAAGTGATGGGCCGCCACGCCGGCTGGATCGCACTGGAGTCCGGCATGGCCGGCGGCGCGCACGGCATCTGCCTGCCCGAGCGTCCCTTCGAGGTCGACGACCTCGTCAAGATGGTCGAGGAGCGCTTCGCCCGCGGCAAGAAGTTCGCCGTGATCTGCGTCGCCGAGGGCGCCCACCCGGCCGAGGGCTCCATGGACTACAAGAAGGGCGAGATCGACCAGTTCGGTCACGAGCGCTTCCAGGGCATCGGCAACCAGCTCGCCGTCGAGTTGGAGCGGCGCCTCGGCAAGGAGGCCCGCCCGGTCATCCTCGGCCACGTCCAGCGCGGCGGCACCCCGACCGCGTACGACCGGGTGCTCGCCACCCGCTTCGGCTGGCATGCGGTGGAGGCGGCGCACCGCGGCGACTTCGGCCGGATGACGGCGCTGCGCGGAACGAACGTCGAGATGGTGCCGCTGGCCGATGCCGTGACCCGGCTGAAGACGGTCCCGGAGGACCGCATGCGCGAGGCGGAGTCGGTCTTCTAGCCGGTCGACCGGGGCACCGGCCCGCTGAGGGTCCGGTTGCCGGTGGCCGGGACTTCGCCCCCCTTCCGCGGGACCTTCGACCCGAACCTTCCCGGAGGCGCACCGGGACCCGCCCGGATCCGCCCCCCGTGACCGTGCGCCTCCCCGGAACCCGCACGGCCCCCTTCCCCTCCCCGTCCAGGGACCCGTAGGACGGCCCCCTTCCCTTCCCCTCCCCTCCCCTCCCCGTCCCGGGAGCCGCAGGGCCCCCTTCCCCTCCCCTCCCCGGGAAATGTCGGATTCCGTCCTTGAGCCCCGGCGCTCGATCCACGAGGCTGGGACCTCGTCCCGGACGCGTGCCGAACCCGTCCGGCGGAAAGGGGAGCCGATGACGCCGGGGGAGGAAGGGGACTCCGCCGGGCAACCGCCCGTGTGGCCCGGCGCCGATGACTTCCGGGAGGACCCGGACGCCGCCCGGCCGGGTCCCCGGCTCCGCCTGGGGCGCGCCCTCGTCGTGCTGATCGCCCTCGCTGCGCTGGTGCTCGCCGGCATCAGCGTCGTCGCCTTCCTGCGGGACGGCCACGCCGGGCACCCGCCGCGCACCTCCGGCGCACCCGCACCCGGGCACGTCCGCATCCGGGGCACCGACACCGGGTCCTGTCCGGGGGAGCGCCGCGGCACCCGCACCGGCCGCGTCCACCAACTGCCGTGCGCCGCCGTGGACGTTCCGGGGTACGCGCCGGTCGCGGCGGCCGGCGGCCCGTCGGAGCGTCCGGGCC
>NZ_JBHYMF010000052.1:0-41791 GCF_042742855.1 Streptomyces sp. NPDC058877
GGGCCCCGCCGTACGAAGGCGGGGCCCTGCCCGGTCCGGGAGGGAGTGGTCACGCCGGGGACCTGCTGCTACTTCCCGGCCTTGGCGACGGCCTTGTCGATCATCGGGAGGTAGCGGTCGATGCTGTACGGCACCGTCAGCGGGTTGATCATCGAAGAGGCGGTGACGAAGGGCTGGTCGTTGCTGTAGACGAGCGCACCCTTCTTGACGGCGGGGATCGCCGCGTACAGCGGCTGTGCCTCGATCTCCTTGCGGGACTTGTCGTCCATGTAGAAGGTGAAGGCGATGTCGCTCTTGGCGAGCTTGTTGGCGTTCTCCAAGCCGATCAGGGCGGAGTCGGTGCCCTCGGTCTCCTTGAAGGTGTTCACCACGGGATCGACCTTGAGGCCGAGCTTGGAGACCATGGCGACGCGCTGTTCCTCGGGCTTGAAGACGCCGAGGGTGCCCGGGCCGGTGTTGTAGATGTACGAGAACGTGACGTTCTTGTAGTTCGGGCGGGTCGCAGCGGCGTCGGCGAGCTTCTTGTCGATGTCGGCGGTGAGGTCCTTGGCCTTCTCCGGCTGGCCGAGCGCCTTGGCGACGATCTCGATCTGCTGGTCCCAGTCGGTGCTCCACGCCTGGTCAGGGTAGGCGACGGTCGGCGCGATGTCCTTGAGGATGTCGTACTGCTTCTGGGTGATGCCCGACCAGGGCGCCAGGATGACGTCGGGCTCCAGCTCGGTGATGGCCTCGATGTCGAGTTCCTCGCCGCCGTCGAACTGCCGGGGCAGCGTGGCGCCGGCCTTGGTCACGGCGTCGTGGATCCAGGGGAGGTAGCCGGTCTGGTCGCTGCCCCAGGGGTAGCTCTCGATGCCGACGGGGACGTTGCCGAGGGCGATCGCGGTCTCGGCGGAGCCCTGGCCGAGGGTGACGACGCGCTTCGGCTCCTCCTTGATGACGGCCTCGCCGAGTGCGCTCTTGATGGTGACGGGGAACGCGCCCGTCGAAGCCCCGGACGCGGAGTCCTTGGTGTCGTCCGTTTTGTCGTCGGATCCGCACCCGGTCACCATGAGGCCGAGCGAGACCGCAGCGGCGCCCGCCGCGAACACGCGGCGGCGAAGGGGGGTGAACACAGCAGGCATGGCGGATCCTTGTCTCCGGGCAGAGGTGTGCTGACACCCCGCGTGCGGCCTCCTCGGACAGGGGGTGCCGAGGCGGCGGCCATCACGAAGGCGCCTTGTTAGGTGAGCCTAACCTATCTTTCTTCTGTTCGGGGTGCCAGGGTCTGCCCCCCTGGCTCCCGGGTGAAGAAGGGTCAGCCCATCGCTTCCCATGCCGCCGTCAGGCCGTCCAGCCAGGCCGGCGGCAGCTCGGCGGCGTCCCACTCCTCGTGCAGCTCCGCCGGAGCCGTGGTGAGCCGTTCCAGGGCGGCCACGCTGGTGGGGGAGTGGACGAGCGAGTACCGGCCGTGGATCGCGATCGCGCTGCCCGGTCCGTACTCGGCGTACAGCCGTTCCAGACGATCCCGGTTGCCCGTGGTGAACTCCGCCAACCGTCCTGCGTAGCCGGCCCGCTGACGCGAGGTCATGGTGCCGAGGACGGCCCGCAGTACCTGCTCGGTGACCTCGGGGTCCAGATCGGAAGCCTCCGTGAAGGAGAGGTAGAGGGGGGTGACCGCGACCTTGGTGCGCTCCAGCTCCGTCCGTCCGACGGGAGGGCGCTCGTCCGGAGTCGAGAGCGAGGGGGCCGAGGCGACGGCGTGCCGCAGCGCCCGCTCCGAGATGGCGCCCAGCTCGTCGGTGACGGTGCGGGCCCCGTCGAGCCAGCCGGAGGCGTAGGGGGCGCCCTTCTCCGTAGGGGGCTCGCGGTCGCGGCCGTCGACCTCCCGGTACGCGAGGGCCAGCGCCCCCGCCTCGACCAACCCGATGAGCTCCTCGGCGTCGCCGGACCACACCCCCGCTCGCGCGAGCAGTTGGAGCAGTGTCCTCTTCGCGTTCAGGACACTGGCCTCATCCAGCTGCTGCCGTCCTTCTCCGGCGGTGCTCACGGGGTCCTCCTCGTCGTAGGGACGGCACGGTGCGGGTGCGCGGAACGCTCCGTTCGAGCCTACGCAACTCCCCTTGCCCCGAGGCGCGCCTCCCTCCCCGTCGCTCGTGCGCGTCACCCTCCGATGCGCCCTTCGGGCCCCGAGGGCGCGTCGGTGCTCGTGCCCGGCACACCGGTCCCGTGCCTCAGCGACGGTACACGCGCAGCTCCGTCACCTCGTACGACATCTCCGAGACCTCCTGGTCGGGGGCCGGGTGGTAACGGCCCGCGCACACCGAGAGGTTCACGATCACATGGGCCCGCCAGGAACGCCCCACCCCGCGGCGGTCGTCGAAGGCGCGGACGCCGTTGACCCACCACACCACGGACCGCGCGCCGAACTCGACCCGGAGGTCGATCCACGCCCCGGGCTGGATGGCCGGATCCCGGAAGTAGTGGTACCGGTTGCGCACCCGGTTCGACAGCTCCAGGAGGTCCGGGTTGTCGGGATGGTACTCGAAGACGTCGATCTCCTGGCCGCCGTCGAGCCAGGTCCAGATCGCCGGCCAGGCGCCCGTCTCCACGGGCAGCCGCACCCGGGCTTCCAGCACGTCGCCGGTGCGCACCGAGAAGCCCTGTGCGCTGCCCTCCGTGGTGAGCAGTCCGGCGTTCCAGTAGCCGTCGCTCCTGCGGGTGGCCCGGAAGGTGCCCGACCTGCTGTATGCGGGGTCCTCCACCAGGTGGTCGAGCTTGTTGTCGCCAGGGTTCCTCGGCCCGCCGCCGGGATAGGCCCACGAGTGGCCGGCCACCCACTGCTCGGCAGAGGCGAAGTTCGCATCGAGGACGAGGCGCGCGGGCGTCGACACCGGTCCGTGCGTGCCGGATCCATTGCTGCGCCGTCGGAATCGGAGTCGGAGTCGGTCGAAGAAGTCGGACAACACGGCACCGCTCCTTTCGTGCGGACCGTCGTCGATCCGCGGGTGATCCGTCCCACCTTGCACCATTCAAGTGAATGAGATGGATGTTTGGCGACAAGTCGTCACCAGGGTTGGTGAACGCACTCGGACCGCCGTGCGACGGGTCCGTGCCGGTCGCTTCCGGGACGGCCGCTCCGGAAGCGACCGGGAGCGACGGATCCAAGCGCGACGGGCGTCGTCACCGGGAGCCGGAAGCGCCGTGCAGGAGGCTGCGGGCGGCGAGCGCGATCTGCATCGCGGCGGCGGGACGCAGCAGGGCGGGACGGGGCCGCTCGGGCATCCGGCCCCGGTACAGGGCGGTCGTGCTGACGGCGACGACCGGCAGGACCCAGACGGTCACGGCCACGGCCCGTGTCGTGCGGCCGGTTTCGTGTCGCCAGGCGTGCCACGTCCAGAAGGCGGCGTCGGCAAAGGTGTCGGCGTAGTCCCCGAAGGGCGAGGCGGTGCCGTGCCGGCGGGCGAGCCGCCCGTCGGCGTGGTCGAGGGCGATCGCCACCACCCCCGAGAGGTGGCGATCGCCACCAGGCAGGGCGGGGAGGTCGGCCCGCAGCAGTGTCAGCACATCCGCGGCGGCCAGTCGCCGCCGGTGTTCCAGCAGCCCCAGGTGTGAGGCGGTCAGGGCCCAGCTGGTGGCCACCCATCGACGGCCCGGCCGTTGCCCGTGCCCAGTGCGCACAGGGCTCCGTGCAGGACGGTGAGCTCGGCCAGGGCACGCGGGTGCCGGGCGGCCTGGACCAGTGACCGACGGGCGGCCCGCGCGAGGAAGAGCGCAACCGTCGCCGGGGAGACGCCGTCTTCGCGCAGCCCGGCCAGCAGCGCGTTCGTGGCGGCGCGGCTGTCGGACGCATCGAAGACGGAAGCCATGCCTCTCCTCCCTGCCGGACCCCGGTGGCCCTGTCGGCCCGGGGCGTCCACGCTACGGGCCGACGCGCCGCGCGGCGGGTGAGCGCGCTCGCCCACCGCGCGGAGACCACGGTCTAGCGTCGGGGGAACGAGGGGGAACGGCTGCGGAGAGGATCGGGATGACGGTGCGGAGCGGTGTTCTGGCAGCGGTGGGCGCGACGTGCGCAGGTGCGGCAGCAGGGTATCTGGGGCTGGTGACCGGAGCGCTGCCCCTGGACGTGGGCGTGGGGCGCCGCACACGACCGCTGGGGCCGCAGGCCGTGGAGGTCGCAGCCGGACGCGAAGCGGTCTTCGACGTGATCGCCCGGCCCTACCTGGGGCGGGCAACGAGGGCGTTGCGGGAGAAGGTCGTGGTGCTGGAGCGCGGCTCGGACCTGGTGCTCGCCGCACACCGCACCCCCGTCGCCGGCGGCCGGCTGACCGCGACCACGGTGGAGACGGTCAAGTTCACCCGCCCGGAGCGGGTCGATTTCCGTCTGGTGCGCGGGCCGGTGCCCGCCGTGACCGAGACGTTCACGCTCATCGAACGAAGCGGTGGTACGCAACTGGTGTACGAGGGGCGGCTCGGCACCGACCTGTGGCGGGTCGGGCAGTGGTGGGGCGGCCTTGTCGCCCCGCGGTGGGAAGCAGCGGTCGCCGACTCCCTGGCCGCGATCCGCCTGGAGGCCGAACGGGGAGCGTCGTCGACGCAGTGACCCCCCTTGCGTCGCTGCTGCGGGCCGGACCGGAGAGCCCGCCCCGGTGCCGCCGGACGAGTGATCAGGCCGCGGGGCCAAGGCCCTCCGGGCGTCCCGCGGGAAGGCGGGCGTCCTCGGAGGAATCCGGGCTCGGGGCCGCGAGGTTGACCACGTCCGACCAGCGTTCGTACGAAGCCCGGTGATCGGGGCCCAACAGGACGGCCAGGGGCGGGGAGCCCCAGGTGACGGCGGCGGCGAGCAGGGCCGCATGGGGGAGGAGCGGTCCTGCGGGACCGGGAACGGTGAGGGTGGCGGTGTGATGGGCAACGGCCAGCCAGGCCAAGGCGAGGGGCAGGCAGTGGACCCAGGTGCGTGCTGTGATCCGCAGGAACCCCGGCCGGCTGCCGTCGGGCCGCGCCAGCCGCAGGAGTACGACCCGTTTGCCTGGGGTGGTGGCGAAGAGGGCGGGCAGGAGCCAGAACCACAGGAGGCCCAGGGCGGCGCCGGCCGGAAGGGCGTAGAGGCGACCGGTGGGCCAGTCGGTGACGGCGGCGAGGAGGCCGGTGGCCAAGGTCCAGGCGACGAGCCAGCCGGCGAGGTCGATGAGGAAGGCGAGCGCGCGACGGGTGAGGGTGACGCGATGGCCGTAGCGGGTGCGCTCGTGGTCGGGGTCGTTGGCGGGCAGCAGGCGTGCGAGGGGACCGGCGAGGAGCCAGCCGACGACGGCGCCGGTGGTGTTCAGGGTCAGGTCGTCGACGTTGAACTGCCGGTAGGGACAGGCGTAGACGAACCACAGGCCGGTGTACTGGGTGGTTTCGAAGAACAGCGAGGTGGCGAAGGCCACGGCGGTCGCGGAGAACAGTCGCCGGCGGAAGTAGTACCGGAGGTAGACGCCCAGCGGAAGCAGGAGGACTGCGTTGAGGACCGTCGTCCAGGCCGAGGGCAGTCCGAGCAGGGTGCCCGTGGACCAGTCGCCGTTGGCGGCGGACGAGATGCGGCTCTGGAACGCGAACGGCTGCAGCTGAGGGCTCTCGGCGTAGCGGACGGTGGTGCAGTGGGCGTCGGTGTCGGCCGGCAGCGGCATGACGGTCTGCAGGAGCGCGGCCAGGAGGTAGAAGACGAAGCTGTAGAAGACCAGTACGGGCCAGCCCCCGGCGCGGCCCCTGGTGCGGTAGCCGTGGATCGCAGCGGGAATCATGACCGCAGCAGCGACGAGGGGGAACAGCGTGAGCGCGGCCTCGACGGGCAGCAGATAGGTCCGGAACACGACAGGCGCCTTCTGCGGCCGGGTGCGCCGCGATCACGGGGAGCGAGAGGGTGGGTTCAGGCGGGTTCGGGCGGGGCGAGCGGATTCGACCGGCGCACCACGGCACGGGGCTTTTCCCCCACTTGTTCAGGCTAGGCCATTCGGAGCGGGTTCGATAGCGCCCCGGCCCGCAGCGGCACGAAGGGTCCTCGCGCCCTGCTCGGCTCGGCCGGGACACCGACTCGCACGACGGGCGAACCCCCCTTCTCGCTCCGGCATCCCGCCCGGACGGGTGAGCGACCGGTGGGCGCGCTTGCGGCTCTCGCCCGCCCCGACGACCTACGGTCGGACCATGGCGTTCGGGATCGTGCCCGGGACGGCGTGCCCGGCGATGGGCATCGGCGGGCCCACCTCCTCCGGGTACGTACTCCCGGGCCCCTTCCGGGCACGGGACGGTGACGGCTGCGTGCTGCACGGATCCGCCGCTCGTGGCCGCGTGACGTTCGGGGCCATGGCCCCCCACGGAGAGGATTCTCGATGCCCCAGGAGTCGGCGTCCACGCGCAAGGAGGACCGTGACGAGGTGTTCGTGGAGTTCACCAAGTCGATCCGCCCGTTGTGGCAGGACACCGGTCGATGCGCAGGTCAACATCCGTGAGAACAGGGTGTACCTGCGCAAGCGGTGCAGGGACCACGGAGAGTTCGAGGCACTGGCGTACGGCGACGCCGAGGAGTACCTGTCCTCGTCCCGGTTCAACCGGCCCGGCGCGATTTCGCTCACGTTCCAGACCGAGGTGAAGGACGGCTGTCCGTTCGACTGCGGGCTGTGTCCGGAGCACAAACAGCACGCCTGCCTGGGAATCATCGAAGTGAACACGGGCTGCAACCTGGACTGTCCGATCTGCTTCGCGGACTCCGGCCACCAGCCCGACGGCTACTCCATCACCCATGAGCAGTGCGAGCGGATGCTGGATGTCTTCGTCGCCTCCGAGGGAGAGGCGGAGGTGGTGATGTTCTCCGGCGGGGAGCCCACGATCCACCGGCACGTCCTCGACTTCATCGACCTCGCCCTGCAACGGCCCATCCGCAACGTCACCCTGAACACCAACGGCATCCGCCTGGCCACCGACAAGGACTTCGACGCCGAACTCGGCAAGCGCAACCGGGTCCCGGGCCGATCGGTGAACGTCTACCTCCAGTTCGACGGCTTCGAGCAGCGCACCCATCTGGAGATCCGCGGCCGAGACCTGCGGACGTTCAAGCAGCGGGCGCTCGACAACTGCGCCGACGCCGGCCTGACCGTCACCCTCGTCGCCGCCGTCGAGCGCGGTCTGAACGAGCACGAGCTCGGCGCGATCATCGAGTACGGCATCGACCACCCGGCCGTCCGCTCGGTGGCCTTCCAACCGGTCACGCACTCCGGCCGGCACGTGGCGTTCGATCCGCTCCGGAGGCTCACCAACCCCGACGTCATCCGACTGATCAACGAACAGCGACCCGACTGGTTCCAGAAGGGGGACTTCTTCCCCGTACCGTGCTGCTTCCCGACCTGCCACTCCGTCACCTACCTCCTGGTGGGCGGCGAGCCCGGTGACCGCACCGTCGTGCCCGTCCCGCGACTGCTGAACGTCGAGGACCACCTCGACTACGTCACCAACCGGGTCATGCCCGACGCCGGGATCCGCGAGGCACTGGAGCAACTCTGGTCCACGTCCGCATGCATGGGCACGGCCACGACCGAGGAGAAGCTACGGACCGCGGTCGAGGCCCTGGACTGCGCGGAGGCTTGTGGGACCGCCCTGCCCGAGGCGGTCAGCAGCTCGACGACAAGGCGTTCATGGTCGTCGTACAGGACTTCCAGGACCCGTACACCCTCAACGTCAAGCAGCTGATGAAGTGCTGCGTCGAGGAGATCCCCCCGACGGGCGGCTCATCCCCTTCTGTGCCTACAACTCCGTCGGATACCGCGAACAGGTCCGCGCCGAGATGTCCGACGTCCCCGTCCCCGTCGCCTCGCCGACCGCCTCGCCCTCGCCCCCGACATGAGGGTCCTCGACGTCGCCTCGGGCCGCGGCACCACCGCACTGCTGCTGGCCGACGCCTACCGGGTGAGGGCGGACGGCATCGACCTCTCGCCCACCAACACCGCCCGCATCGCCTGCATCGCCGACGCGCCTCCCCTCCGGGCGTACGTCGAACTCCTGACCGCCGCAGGGTTGCGCCCCCTCGTCACCGAGCGGCACGACAAAGCGCTGCTCCGCATGATCGACCAGATCCAGGCCCGTCTGGGCCTGCTGCGCATCACCGCTCCGGCCCGCCTCGCCGAGGCGGGAGTGGATTTGGACGCGGCCCCCGCCGTCCTCGACGCGGCTCGCGCCGCGGTCACCGAAGGCGTCCTCGGCTACACCCTCCTGACCGCGGTGAAGGGGCCGGGGCGGCCCTGCGACCCACCGCCGGGTCCGTAGTCCCCACGCATGTGTGCGCCCCGGCTCCGGCGTCGGCAACGAGAACGCAGAACGGGGGCGTCCACTCGTAGACGATGAGGTCACCGTACGGGGCGAGCCGTTCCGCCGGACTCGGCTGCACCGGTTGCCACGACTGGACCGGCACGGTGCGGTGGTCGTCGGGATCGGGGGTGGAGCTCTCCAGCACGGTGGTGCCCACCACGCCCGGTCGGTTCCGGCTTCCCCGGGGAAGCCCGTCCGGTGCGGGGCCCCGACGGGGCGGCGCCGCTGCCGCACCTGCCGGTGCGGTCACCCCGTGGCCAGGGGGCCCGCCGGGGCGCGGTTCCAGCACATCCGGGACCACGGCAGGGCGAGTTGGCTCTGGTCGTGCACCTCCTGTGGTGCCAGGTCGGAGAGGCGGGCGGCCCTGTGGTGCTGGGCGTGGACGGTCCCGGCATAGCGGTGGCCGGTGTCGGCGGCGATGAAGAGCACCGTCCGCTCCGTGGAGCGATCGCGTTCGTGGCGGGCGGCGAGGTATCCGGCCCCCGTCGACAGCCCGGCGAAGACGGCGTGCCGACGGAGCAGGTCGACGCTGCCGGCGAGGGCGGCTTCGAAGGAGATCCAGTGCAGGGTGTCGTACAGTTCGTGCGAGACGTTGCCGAAGGGGATGGAACTGCCGATTCCGGCGATGATGATCTCGGGATCGTGGACGTGTTCGGCCCCGAAGGTGACGCTGCCGTACGGCTGGACGCCGACGAGTTCGACGTCTGTCGTGCGGTGCGGGGTGCGGGCGGCCCCGTGGGTCCGGCGAAGATAGCGCGCGAGGGCTCCGGTGGAGGCCCCCGACCCGACCCCGCCGACGACGGTGAGCCCGTCCGCTCCGGTCTCCCGATGGATCAGGTCGGCCACCGCACGGTAGCCGAGGTAGTGGATGCCGTCGTGGTACTGCCGCATCCAGTGGTACTCGGGATGCTCGGCGAGGATCTGGTGGATCCGCTGCACCCGCCGCTTCTGGTCGAGCTTGAGGTCACTGCACGGCTCCATCTGCTCCAGCGTCGCCCCGAGGAGCGTCAGTTGGGTGCGCAGCGTGTCGTCCACCGTCGTCGAGCCGACGATGTGGCAGCGCATGCCGTGGCGGTGACAGGCCAGGGCGAGGGCGTGGGCGTAGATGCCGCTGGAGCTGTCCAGCAGGGTGTCCCCGCGTCGAACGGCTCCGGTGTCGAGCAGGTGGCGCACCGCCGCAAGGGCCGAGACCACCTTCATGGTCTCAAACCGCAGGCAGAGGAGCCGGTCGTCGAGGCGTATCAGGTCCGGTCGCGCCATTGACTCCGCGATGTGCTGGTCCATGCTGGTTCTCCTCGGTGGGGGAGGTCGTGAAGGTCCGGGTGACGGGGATGCCGTGGGCGTCGAGGGCACCCAGGCAGTCGTGGACGCGGTGGCGCAGGTCCGGTGCCGCCGGGTCGAAGAGGACGCCCGCCACCGCCCCGCTGTGAGCGATCTGCACCCCGACTGCCCCGGTCCGGCGGGCGGTGTCCGTCAGCGCGTCGAACTCGGGGTGTCCGAGCACCTGTTGGCCGCGCCGGGCGCTGGCGGTGGCGACCGTGCCGAGCAGGTGCGCGTCCCCGGTGGCCACGGCCCGGCGCAGCGCCGCGCGGAGTCGTTCGTAGCGGCGTACGTCCTCGTCCCGCACTTCGGGCACGGGCAGGGACAGGGTGTCCACGGGGGCGGCTCCGCCGAGGGCGCAGCCCACGACGACCAGTGGGGGGAGGGCCGGACCGAGGTCCTCCATGACCCTGCCCTCCCGCTGGGCGAAGAGCACCGGGCGGCCGTCCAGCATCAAGGGGTCGCAGGCCGACTCGGCCCGTACGGCGAGGCGGGCGACCGTGGTGGCAGGCAGCCGTAGCCCGTACGAGTCCGCGACCGCACGCACGGCGGCGATCACCTCACTGGTGGAGCTGCCCATGCCCAGGCCCACGGGCACGTCGCAGCTGAGCCTCAGCTCTCCGCCGCAGGGCGGTGCACCGGTCCGCTCGGTGCATTCGGTCGTGGCGAGGGCCGCGGCCCGTGCGGCCTTCGTGCGGTCGGGGGGTACGACGACGACTGCCTCGGGGGGCGTGCCGGGCCGGCGGGTGAACACGGCGGTGCTGCCGGGACCGGCCATGGGGAGGGTGACCAGGCCCGCGCACCGTCGTCCGTCGGCGTCGAGGAACACTCCCTGGAGGATTTCGCCGTGGTGGCAGGAGGCGTGCCCGGTGCCGAACGCGGCGATGTCGGTCGCTGCCGGGCGGGTGGCGGAGATCATGCGCCGCCCGCCGTCCGGTAGCGGTACAGGACCGTCTCCCCGGCGCTGAACTGGGAGAAGGGGAAGGGCTCGGCGGACAGTGCGGTCACGCCGGAGCCGAGGAAGGCGCGGGCGACGGCGCTGCCGCTCTGTGCGTAGACGATCAGGGGGATGCCCCGGGAGCGGCAGCGCTCCAGGATGGTGTCGAAGGATCCGTTGCCCAGGGTCATGCCGGTGACGACGGCGGCCTCGGCCCGGTCGAGCACCTCGTGCATGTCGTCGGTGACGGGGTCGCCCCATTGGGTGGACTTCAGGTTGAAGTCGCAGGGCAACGGCTTCCCTCCGCGTTCGCGCACCGCCGCGACCAGCGGGTTGACGACGCCGATGATGCCGACCTCGCCACCCCGTACGGTGTCGAGCAGGCCGGCGACGGCCGCGTCGCGGGCCTGCGCACGGACTTCCGGCGTGCCGGCGGGGAGGACGACGGCCTCGGCGTCGCTGGCCGTGCGGTGCGGGTGGACTTCGGAGAGGTAGGCGTCGAGGGCGGCGATCCGCAGGGGGCGTGGGGCCTCGCGGAGCAGGACGTCGAGCGGGGCGCCCGAGGAGTCGTGGCAGATCGACGGGGTGATCTCGCCGGCTTCGAAGGCGCAGCCGCCGAACGAGCCGCCGAGGCGGACGAGCACGTACTGGTTCAGGTACGTGGTGTCGCCGTCGGCGAGACGGGTGCCGTGGTGGATCCAGAACACGCTGGTCGCGAGCAGTTCCGCGGGGCGCGGGCCGTGTTCGCCGGCCAGAACGGCCTCGATGAGACCGTCGACCGACGTCGCGGTGGCACGGGGGCGGGCAGGATCGGGGTTCATCCGGGTCATGGGCTTCCTCGGTTCACGGAGTGGGGTGGGGTGTTGACGCGACGGCCGGGGCGCCGAGCGGCCCCCGGTAGGCGACCTGGGGACGCCCCCGTGCGTCGGTGGTGAGCTCGGCGTCGACCTCGAAGACCTCGGCAAGTCGCTCGGCGGTCAGGACGGCGGCCGGAGGGCCGGAGGCGACGAGGCGGCCGTGGTGCAGGAGCAGCAGTCGATCGCAGTACCGGGCGGCGAGTGACAGGTCGTGCAGGGCGACCAGGACCGTCTGCTCGGTGCCCGACAGGAGCTCCATCAACTCCAACTGGTGCTTCACGTCGAGGTGGTTGGTGGGTTCGTCCAGCAGGATCCCGTGCGGTTGCTGGGCCAGGGCGCGGGCGATGTGGGTGCGTTGGCGCTCGCCGCCGGACAGCGTCCTCCAGGAGCGGTCGGCAAGCGGGGTGAGCCCGAGGCGTTCCAGTGCGGCGGCGACCACCGCCCGGTCGGTGGGGTCCGGTCCTCGCCAGCGGTCCCGGAAGGGGGTGCGCCCCAGGTCCACGACGTCGGCCACGCGCAGATCGCTGTCGGTGTTCGAGTCCTGTGCGACGAAGGCGATCCGGCGGGCGATCCGGCGCGCGCTCCAGTGGCGCACGGGCACGTCGTCGTACCGGATCGTGCCCGTGTCGGGGACCCGCAGACCGGCCAGGCAACGCAGCAGCGAGGACTTGCCCGATCCGTTGGGCCCGAGCAGCCCGACCGTTTCGCCCGACTCGATCTGCGAACTGACGCCGCGGACCACCGGCCGGCCCGCCGCCGACCAGCTCATCTCTTCGACGGTGATCCTCACAGTTCGCTCTTCCTGCGCAGGACGAGGAGGAAGAGCGGCGCGCCCAGCAGGGCGGTGAGCACGCCCACCGGAAGCTCACGGGGAGCGAAGGCGGTCCGTGCCAGCGCGTCGGTCCACACGAGGAACACCGCACCCGCGAGGGCCGCGTACGGCAATAGGGCCCGGTGCGGCGGTCCGACGAGGAAGCGCATCCCATGGGGGACGATCAGTCCGACGAAGCCGATGGCGCCGACGGCGGCGACAGCCACGGCGGTCAGCGCGGCCGTGACGACGAGCAGCAGCATCCGTGTGCGTCGTACGTCGATCCCGAGGGACGCCGCGGTGTCGGTGCCGAAGGCGAATCCATCCAGGGGGCGGGAGCACGCCCAAGCTGCGGTCAGCCCCAGCGGGGTGACGACCGCGCAGACCGCGACGGTGTTCCAGCGGGCCGGTGCCAGTGAGCCGAGCAGCCAGTGGGTGACGGCCCGGGTGGTGTCGGCGTCCGCCGAAGCCATCAGGACGAGTGAGGTCAGCGCTGTGAAGAGTTGGCCGACGACCACTCCGGTGAGGACGATGCGGACCGGATCCAGGCCGGTGCGCCGCAGCAACAGGAGGAGCAGTCCGAAGGAGAGCAGCGCACCGACCAGGGCGCCGCCGGTGACCCCGAGTGCGCCCGCACCCACTCCGAGGACGACGACGGTGACGGCTCCTGCGGACGCTCCCGAGGAGACGCCGAGCAGGTAGGGGTCGGCGAGCGGATTGCGGGTGACGGCCTGGAGGATCGTGCCGCACACGGCGAGGGAGGCCCCGACGAGGGCGGCCATCAGCACGCGCGGCAGTCGGAGGTCCCAGACGAGGGAGTCCAGCAGCGGGGGCAAGGGTGCCACGCCCAGGCCGAGACGGGACCCGAGGGCACGGGCGAGGTCGGGCCAGCCCACGTCGACGGTGCCGACGCGCACGGCCGTGGCCACCGAACCCGTCAGCACGCCCGTGGTGAGGAGGAAGAAGCCCGTCCGGGCCGCTGCGGTCCGGACCGGACGGTCCACTGGTCCGAGCGGCGCGATCCGAGGCCGGGTGGTGACCGCGTCTTGTGCCGTTGCCCGGCTGCGGGCCGTCGGAAGCAGGAGTTCCGCCGTTCCCCCGCGGGCGGTGGGGTCAGCGGACACGGCCGAGGTCCTTCATGCCGTCGGCCAGCAGCCCGAGGGCGTGCACGGAGCGCACCGACGGGTCCAGTTCGATGCCCGGGACCTCAAGGATCTTGTCGTCGCGGACCGCGGCCAGCTTGGAGATCACGGGGTGGGCCGTCAGCGCGGTGCGCTTCTCGACGGCGCTGTCGCCGGGCCGGCCGCGCTCGGACAGGTCGCCGATCACGATGAAGTCGGGTTCGCGCTCGGCGATTTCCTCCCAGGAGACCTCCGGCCAGTCCTCGTCGACGTCGTCGAAGGCGTTCTTCGCGCCGACGATGCGGCTCATCTCGCTCGGCAATCCGGTCCCGCCCGCCACGTACGGCATGCCGTTGAAGACGGAGTAGAGGTAGACCACGGTCGGCCGGTCCGCCTCGGAGAGGTGTCCGGGCGCGTGTGCACCGGCTTCGACCAGCGCGGAGCGTTGGGCGGTGGCGAGTTCCTCGGCCCGCTCCTCGACGCCGAAGGCCTTGCCCAGGTTCTCGTAGTCGGAGAAGAGCAGTTCGAACGCGGTCTTGCCGGCCGGGTTCTGTCGTGGACAGTCCACGGCGCTGACGAAGGTGGGGACCTTGAGGTCGGCCAGCTCCTCGCGGGTGCCGGCCCGCTCCTCGGTGTAGAGGTCCGTGGAGCTGGCGACGACGAAGTCGGGTGTGACCGAGCGCAGTTGTTCGCCCGTGGCGATCTTCGGGGCGATGACCGGGACCTGGGCGTAGGCGGCCTCGTACTGCGGGGGGATCCTCGTCTTGAGGTTGGCGGTTCCCGCCATCCGGTCCTGCAGCCCGAGTTCGAGCAGGATCTCGGTCGAGGCCTGGTCCAGGGCGACGGTCCTGTTCGGCGGCTCGGTGAAGGCCACGTGGTGGCCGCAGCTGGTGAAGGAGGTCGTCCGGGAAGCGGGCTCGGCGTCCGCCTCCGGGCCACCGGCTGTCGTGGAGCAGCCCGCGGTGGCGAGGGCGATGGTCAGGGCGAGGCCGAGGCGGGCCGGGTGGCGCATGGGTCCTCCGGTCGAGAGGGGGCGTGGGTGTTGTCGTGCACCGGGCAGGAGTGCCGCGTTCGAAGGGTACTGTAATGGTAATCATTTTCAATAACGACCCGGGGTCGGACCTTCCGAACCGTCCCCCACCCCAAGGAGCCACCACGCCGTGACGACCACACCCACACCCACGGGGGCCAATCCCATGCCCCCGCAGACGCGTTCGCTCCTGCGCGAGCCCGCGTTCCTGCGTCTCTGGGCCGGCACCACCGCCTCCGGCCTCGCGACCTGGGCCCTGCCCTTCGTCCTCGGACTCGCCGTCCTCCACCGCGACCTCGGCGCCGCCGGCCTCGGACTGGTCCTCGCCGCCCGCACCGCAGGTTTCCTCGTCGCCGTCGCCGTCGGCGGAGTCCTGGCCGACCGCCACTCCCGCCGTGCGGTCGTCCTCTGGTCCGCCCTCATGGCCGCCGCCGCCGCGCCCCTCCTCACCGCCGGGCTCGGTCACTCGGTCGCACTGATGACGGCCGCGGCTGCCCTCGCGGGGGCCGGACAGGGGGCCTGCCGCCCGGCGTTCCAGGCGCTCACCGCGGAGACCGTCGCCCCCGAGGACCGTCAACGGGCCAATGCCGCCATCACCATGGCCGTGCGGAGCTCCACGCTCGCCGGCCCCGTCCTGACCTCGTTGCTCGCGACCTTCCTCGACGTCCGGACGCTGCTCCTCGGCATCGGACTGCTCTGGCTGATAGCGGCCCTCGTCCCGGGCAGGGGCGCCCGAGCGGCAGCGGAACCCCTCGACGAACCCATGCCGCGCACCGGCTTCCGCACCGATTTCCTGGAGGGGATGCGCGAGGCGCGCCGCCACCCGTGGTTCCTCGCCGGACTCGCCGCCCTCGGCGCGGTCATCACCCTCGGCTACTCCGCCACCAGCGTCGCACTGCCCCTCATCAGCCGAGACCGCTACGGCACCGAGTGGGTCCTCGCCGCGGCCATGACCGGGTACACCCTGGGTGCGCTCGGCGGGGCCGCGGTCATCGCCCGCTGGCGCCCGCGCTCCCAGGGCTTGGTCGCCTTCGCCGGACTGGCCGCGTACGGCTTCGCGCCGCTGAGCCTGATGCTGCCCGTGCATCCGCTGCTGGTCGTCGCCGGCTACGTCCTCGCCGGAGTCGGAATCGAACTCTTCAACGTGCCGTGGTTCACGGCCGCCCAGCGCGAGGTCGCTCCCGACAAGCTGGCCCGCGTCTCTTCGCTGGACTTCCTCGTCTCCTACGGCCTGGCACCGGTCGGACTGGCCCTGATCACCCCGGCCGTCCACGCCTTCGGGGCCACGGCCGTACTCGCCGCCTGCACCGTCGTCTGCTTCCTCGTACCGGCCGCCGCGGCACTGGTCCCCACCGCCCGTCACTTCGCGCGGACGCCCCGGGCGCCCCTCGTCCGCCCCGGGGCCCCAGCGCGCCGGTGAGGCACCCGGTGCGGCCCCTCGGGCTCCGCTCGTTCGCGGCGTCCCCGGCCGGAACGGCTAGCGCCATCGGCGGGCGACCGATGCGACGGCGAGCAACAGGACCAGGACCAGGATGAGAACCCCGCGCACCCCGGCGGCCTCGTGGAGGAGGCCGCCGGTCAGCGCCCCGGCGGCGAGCACCGCCACCGACACCCCACGCCGCACCGCCGCCGGCCCCGGTCGATCCGCGGCGAGCCCGGTCAGGGTCCGGGTCATCACGGTGGTGGCCAGGTCGGGCAGCCCCAGGCGGTGAACGACGGCGTTCTGCAGACCCATTCCACAGGCCAGGGGCACCAGGACCGCGTACCGTCCCCACTCCGCTGCCTCGGCGGTGAGCGCGAGCGCGACCCCGAGGGCCTGGGCCGCGACCAGCAGCGGGAACAGCCCGCCCGGTTCCGCTTCCCGTCGCCACGCGCCGCCGGCCACCGCCCCGGCCAGGAAGCCCGCCACCGCCACCGTCGAAGAGAGGGCCGACAGTTCGGAAACCCCGGACAGGGCGAACCCGAGGAAGACCACGTTGCCCGTCATGTTGGACACGAAGACCCGGTCGAGCCCGAGGAAGCTCGCCGCGTCCACCAGCCCGCTGACGAACGTCAGGACGAGCAGCAGCGGTGCGAAGCGTGCATGGGGGTGGCCGTTGGGAAACATCCACCGTGCCGTCGCCCCACCCGTCGAGGACCGCACCCGCTTCATCTGACTCCTCCGTGGACACTCCGCCCTTCGGGGCGGAGGACAAGCGCACCCCTGTGGGGCGGGGCGGAGAGCGGTGTTTCGCCGCCGGGGCGGAGCGTCGTGTCCTGACCCGCAGGTTTGTTCTTCACCAGGGTCCTTTCGTGGGTCTCCGGCCCTGGCCGGGGGTGGGGCACTTCCTGCTTGCGGGAGGGAGGAGATTCCTGCGGAGCTCGCCCTTTTGCCCCCGACACCCCCCCGAGAGCGCGACGCCGACGCCGAGGGAGGGCAGAAGCCCTGGGGAACGGTGCGGCGGAGGAGGCCGCCAGCTACTTCCGGCCGTTGGCGCGGCGGGAACGGACGGCACTGCTTGCCGGGGGCGGGCAGCTCCAGTAGCGTCCCCGACATGAACACCGGACCGGCGACACGCCACGCACAGACGGGCCATCCGGTGGAAGACTGACCGCTCGGCGGGGTCCCGCGAGGAACCCCGGGAGTTCGGCACGAGGACCGCCCGGTGCGGATGCACCGCGCACCTCCTCCACACGTCGAACCCAACAGCGAGGTCATCCCCATGGCAGCAACGTTCAACCACACCATCATCGCGTCCAAGGACCGCCACGCATCGGCGCGCTTCTTCAGGGAGCTGCTCGAACTTCCCGAAGCGCCGTCCTGGGGCCCCTTCGTGAACGTCCAGCTCGCCGACGGCGTGCTGATCCAGTTCGCCGAACCCCCGGTGGACATCCAGATGCAGCACTATGCGTTCATGGTCGACGACGAGCTCTTCGACCGCGCGTACCGGCGCCTGTGCGACCAGGGCATCGAGCACTGGGCGGACCCGCACATGCAGCGGCCCGGCGAGACCAACACCGGGCACGGTGGGCGAGGGGTCTACTTCAAGGACCCCTCGGGACACGCGATCGAGCTGCTCACGCGTCCCTACCTGTAGGCCGGGCAGGGGGCGGCGGGCGCGGTTCTGAGCGTGCCCGCCGCCCCGTCGGCGGTGGTGCGGGGTGAGGGGAATATGCGCGTGCGTCCGGCACGGCCCGGTGGTGGAATCGCCCGATGCGACGAGTGACATCGATGACGGTCGACCGCGGTCAGTTCGCGGATGCCGTCACCCCCTGGGAGCAGGAGGCGTGGCGAGCAGCCGCCCTGGGCTGGTCGGAGCGGGAACTCGTCCGGCACGGCCTGGACGAGGTCGGGCCCCGTGAGGTCAGGGTGCGGCCCTGGTCGATCCTGGTGCGCTTCCAGATCGGTGTCGGAGAGCGGGACGCGGTCTGGTACAAGGCGAGCGCGCCGGACGCGGCCTTCGAAGCGGCCCTCGGGGGCGCCCTCGCGGACTGGGTCCCCGAGCACGTCGTGACGCCGCTCGCGGTCGACCCGGACCGGGGCTGGTCGCTCCTCCCCGACGGGGGTCCCCTCTTCCGGCACGTCCTCGACACCGGTGGTGCCGGGCCGGAGTCCTGGGCGGAGGCCCTCGGCCAGTACGCCCAGATGCAACGCGTCCTGACCGGGTACACCGACCGCTTGGCCGAGCTGGGCGTGCCCGGTGGTCGCACCGCCCAACTGCCACGGGTCTTCGACGAGCTCGTCGAGGGCAATGCCTCCCTGGACGCTGACGCCCGGCGCACCCTCCTGGCCGGACGGCCCCGACTGCTCGACTGGTGTGCGGAACTCGACGCGTACGGCATCCCGGACTCGCTCGACCACTGCGACCTGCACGACGGGCAGGTCCTCGCCACGGCCGCCGGTCGCTTCGCCTTCTTCGACTGGGGCGACGCCAACATCGCCCACCCCTTCGCCAGCTTGCTCGTTCCCGCCCGCGCCGTGCGCGAACGCCACGGCCCCGAACACGTGCACCGGCTGCGCGACGCCTACCTGGAACCCTGGACCGAGGGGGGACCGTCCCTTCCGGAACTGCGCCGCGCCGCGGTGCTCGCCGCTCGGCTCGCCGCGCTCGGCCGGGCGGTCTCGTGGTTCCGCCTCTTCCCCGGCACACCGCGGTCGGGGTGTGCCGAAGCGAGTGCCCACTGGCTGAACGAACTCTTCGCCGAGGCCGCGCCGTTCTGATCCACCGGCGAGGGGAGGCTTCCCGGCGGTGCCGGGGTCAGTCCTCGTTGGTGTAACGGAGGCGCACCCACAGGGGCAGGACGAACCAACAGATCAGGTACCAGGCGAGGACGCCGGCGACGAGCCAGGGCACGTAAGGATCGTGCGTGACGACCCGGAGGACGAGGAAGAGCGCCGATGTGAGGGTGGCGAGGAGCAGGATGAGCCCGGTGAAGGTCAGGCGCGAGGCCCAGGTGACCGCCTGGGGTTTGATCCGGCGCCCCGACACGATGCGGTGGAAGGCGACGGGGCCGATGAGCGCGCCGGTCGCGAGCGAGCCGAGGACGATCGTGACGATGTAGATCGCCTTGTCGGTCTGTTCGAGGCCCTGGAACTTCGGGGTGAACACGACGGTGAGCAGGAAGCCGAGGAGGATCTGCACGCCGGTCTGTGCCACCCGGATCTCCTGGATGAGCTCCTGCCAGCGGCGGTCGGCCCGCTCCTCCTCGGTCTCGTTGCGGCCTCGGACGTACCCGGCCGTCGCCCTCGGACGCTCCTCCACGGAAACCTCCTCGGCGGGACGGACGGTTCAGGCGCGACCGGCGGCCTTCTGGCTCCGGCGGGACAGCGAGTCGATGACCACGGCGGCCAGCAGGACCGATCCCGTGATCATGAACTGCACGGCATTGCTCACTCCCATGATGTTCATGCCTGACTGGATGGACCCGATCACCAGGGCGCCGAGGAGGGCCGACCAGACCGAGCCGCGTCCGCCGAACAGGCTCGTGCCGCCGATGACGGCCGCGGCGATGACGTTCATCAGGAGGTTGCCGCCCCCGGAGGTCTGGCTTGCCGACTGGATCTGTCCGGCCAGGAAGATGCCGCCGACCGCCGCCATCGTCCCGGCGATCGAGAACACGCTCATCCGGACGAACGCCACGCTGATGCCGGCCCGGCGCGCGCCTTCGATGTTGCCGCCGACGGCGAAGATCTGCCGCCCGTACGAGGTGCGACGGAGCACGAAGTCCAGCACCACCAGCAGGATCAGGAAGATCAGGAGCGCCAGTGGAAGCCCTTGGTACTGGTTGAGGGTGTAGGCCGATGCGAAGGCGATCGCGGCGATGACGACGGTACGGAGCACGATCTCGGTGATCGGCCGCGAGGGCACCCCGGCGGCCTGGCGGCGCCGGGCGTCGAGGAGCGCTGCGGCGAGGAAGAGTCCGACCCCGACGGCTGCGGTCACATAGGCTGCGGCCGGGCTGTGGAAGATGGTCGAGTAGAGCTTGGAGACGACGCTCTCGCTCGGGATGTTGACGGTTCCGTTGGTGCCGAGGACCTGGAGCATGAGACCGTTCCAGGCGAGGTTGCCCGCCAGGGTGACGACGAACGCCGGTACGCCGACCTTCGCGAAGAAGAAGCCCTGGATGAGGCCGACGGCCGCTCCGCCCGCGACGGCGACGAGCAGTGCCAGCCACTGGTTCATGCCGTTCAGGACGTTGAGCACGGCGAAGACGGCGGCGCACAGACCGCTGACGGAGCCGACGGAGAGGTCGATCTCGCCGAGCAGCAGGACGAAGACGATCCCGACGGCGATCATGCCGGTGCCGACGATCTGCTGACTGAGGTCGGAGAGGTTCTGGGCCGACAGGAAGGTGCTGTCGAGGCTGCCGAACACGGTCCAGATGATGATCACCGCGATGACGACGGGGAGCGATCCCAACTCTCCGCTGCGGAGCTTGCGGCGGAATTCCCCGAGGTACCCCCGGATGCCCTCCTCACGGACGAGCAACCGGCTGTCGACCGCGGGCAGCGCCTCGGGAGCCGGTTCCCGGGCATCGTCGGGGGGCGGTGGGTCCCGTCTCATTGCTCCTCCTCCCGCCTGCGGGCCTGGCGACGGGTGACCGCGCTCTCGGTGGCCCCGGTGATGGCGGAGATGATCTCCTCGGTGGTCGTGGAGCGCTTGTCGAAGAAGCCGTTGTTCCGACCGAGGCGCATGACGGCGATCCGGTCGGCGACCGCCATCACGTCCACCATGTTGTGGCTGATCAGAATGGTGCCGAGCCCGTGCTCACGGAGCCGTTCGACCAAGTCGAGCACTTCTGCGGTCTGTTCCACGCCCAGCGCTGCGGTGGGCTCGTCCAGGATGACGATCCGGGGGTCGCCGATCAGCGAGCGGGCGATCGCCACGGTCTGGCGCTGACCGCCGGAGAGCGAGGCGACGGGGATCCGGACACTGGGGATCCGGATGGACAGGGTGTTGAGCAGTTCGCGCGAGCGCCGTTCCATCCGGACCTCGTCGAGGACGCCGAAGTGGTGCAGCTCGCGACCGAGGAAGAGGTTGCCGACCACGTCGAGGTTGTCGCACAGGGCGAGGTCCTGGTAGACGGTGGCGATGCCGAGGTTCTGGGCGTCGTGCGGTCGGTTGATGCCAACCGGGCGGCCCTGCCATTCGATCACGCCCTCGTCGGGCGGGTTCACCCCGGCGATCGCCTTGACGGCGGTGGACTTGCCAGCGCCGTTGTCACCGACGAGTGCGACGACCTCTCCCGCGTGGACCTCCAGATCGAAGTCCTTCAGCGCTTGGACCGCGCCGAACCGTTTGGAGATCCCCCGCAGTGTGAGCACGGGTGACTCAGGCAAGGGAACCGCCTCCTCCGCTCGCCCGTTCGCGGCTGCTCGGGACCGGCCGCGACAACCGGGGCGTCCTCGGGACCGACTTCTGAGGTCCCGTCATTCGGGGCCGGACACCGAGGACCTGCTCATTCGAGACCGGCGTCCTTGCAGGCCGCCGCATAGGTCGGGGTGCAGATCTCGCTGACCGTGTAGAGCCCGTCCTTGACGACGGTGTCCTTGATGTTGTCCTTGTTGACCACGACGGGTGTGAGCAGTTGGGCCGCGACCTTGTGCTCGCTGCCGCTGGTGACGGTGGTCGGCGTCAGGTCGGCCGGGAGCGACTTGCCCTCGGCCAGGTTCACGGCCATCGTCGCGGCGATGTCGGCCTCCGGCTTGTACGGTTTCTCGACCGTGATCGTCTGGGTGCCGAGGAGGATCCGCTGGATCGCGTCGAGCTGTGCGTCCTGGCCGGTCAGCGGCACGTCCATGCCTGCCGCCCTGAGGGCGGTGGAGATGCCGGCGGCCAGTCCGTCGTTGGCCGAGTAGACGCCGACGATGTTGTCCTTGCCGAGCGAGCTGATGGCACCGGACATCTGCTGGTTGGCGTTGTTCGGGTCCCAGTTCGGCGTGTCGTACTCCTTGCCGATCTTCACCTCGCCGTCCAGGACCGAATGGGCGCCGGCCTTGAACTCCGCGGCGTTCGGGTCGGTCGGTGACCCGTTGTGCATCACGATCACGCCGTCCCCGGCCCGGTCGCCGAGGGCGTCCAGGAGCGCCTCGCCCTGCAGCTCGCCGACCTTGCGGTTGTCGTACGAGACGTAGGCGTCGACGGGGCCCTGGGCGAGGCGGTCGTACGCGACCACCTTGACGCCCGCGTCATGGGCCTTCTGCACGGAGGACTGGATGGACTTGGCGTCCACGGCATCCAGGATGAGGACCTGGTCGCCCTTGGCGAGGGCGGTGTTGACCTGCTGCTGCTGGGTGGTGGCGCTCTCCGCGGCGTTGTAGTAGTCGATCTGGGCACCGGGCGCCAGCTCCTGGATCTTCGCCTCGATGTAGGGCCGGTCGAACTTCTCGTACCGCGTGGTCTTGCTCTCCGGAAGCAGCAGTCCGATCCTGATGTCCCCCTGCTTCTCGCTCCCCGCCCCCAGGGCCGTTGCGCTCGTTGCCACCACTCCCAGGGAGAGGGCTGCGGCTCCGGCCAAGGCTATTGCGCTCCGCAATGAACGGGTCATGGGAGGCTCCTTTCGCACGTCCCCCTTCCCCCGCCTGGTGAGCGCGGGAACGAGGGCGCACATATCGCCTACATATCGACATTAGTCGCAAGCTGAAGGCAGGCAAGCGGGTGAGCACCGGCCCGCCCGCCGTCATGCGGTAGGCGAACCGGTGCACCGACGCTCAGGAGGGCGTCGCCGGCCCGGTGGTGCCGTCCGTGGCGCGCAGCAGCCGCAGGAAGGCCTTCAGGCCGGTGATGATCTCCTCGTTGTCCGTGAGGCGGTTCACCGTCGCCTCGAACTCCCTGGCCAGGGCCGAGATCCGCCGGTCGGTCTCCTCGGCCCGTTCGTGTGCGGAGAGGCCCACCGCGTCGACGGTGCGGCGCAGCTCGGCCAGGGCCCGGTACTGCTCCTCCGCCTTCTCGCCGAGCACCGCCCCTCCGTGCTCCAGGGCGACCACCCGCTCGCGCAGCGCGACCACGTCGTCGCGCGGATACGTCACCTCCTGCAGCAACAGTCCGAGCCGGCGCCGCAACTGTCCGAAGTACGCCCCTGCGGGCCGGAAGGAGGTGCTGAACAGGAAGAGGGCGGCACACCAGTAGCCCGCCGCCCGCCCGGTCGCCACGGCGACCGCCAGTGCCGCACAGGCCGACACCAGGTGACCGGCGACGGCTGCCCACAGCATCGCCCGCGCGATCCGCCGCGCCTTGGCATCCCGCCGGTCAAAGACGTCGAGCCCCTTCTCCCGGCTGACGGCGATCTCCGCGAGTACCGCGTGTGCCCGGAAGTACAAGTTCCACGGTGCCGTGAGGAGCAGCAGGAACCAGAGCAGCCCGAGGGTCCCCGCGCCCACCGCGAGCACCGTCCCGGGCGGTGCCCCCACCGCGTACGCCAGCAACAGTGCCCCCACCGCGAGCCCCGCGGCCACGAACGCACCGACGACCTTGCTCATGCGCCCCCCTCCGGACGGTTCGTCAGCCCGGAGCCATGCTCCCCCGGAGGGGCGGCGGCCGGCATGAGTACCGCTACTCAGATCGAGGCTGGCGGCGCGCCGCCCGGAGTGGGACGATTCGTATGAAGCGACGATGAGCCTGCACGGGTGCATCAGGCTCCGGCGCGGACTCCGTCGAACGGAGAAGGCGACATGCCTGCCATCAAGAAAAGCATCGACATCGACCGTACGCCGGCGGACGTCTTCACCTATGTGACCGACCCGTCCCACCTGCCCGAGTGGCAGGAGAGCGCCGTCTCGGTCCGGAAGGTCGACGACGCCCCCTTCGCGGTCGGCTCCAAGATCGCCGTCACGCGTCGGCTCGGTCGGCGGGAGTTCACCACGACCATGCAGGTCATGGAGTTGGAGCCGCCGAGACGCTGGCATCTGCACGGCGTCGACGGCCCCGTGCGCGGTGACGTCCAGGGCACCGTGGAACCGCTCGGCGACGGCGAACGCTCCCGCCTCACGCTCTCCCTCGACTTCGAGGGACGCGGCCTCGGCAAGGCCCTCGTGCCCCTCGTCGTCCGTCCGCAGGTGAGGAAGGAGATGCCGAGGGACGAGCGCACCCTCAAGGGCATCCTGGAGGGTACGTCCGGCTGATCCTCCCGCCCCGTCGGTTGCCCGTCCCGCGGAGACCGGTCGTACGGAACCGGCCTCCGCGGACGCTCTTCACCACGGGCCCCCGCCCCATCGGGGGACGGACCCGCCCCGGTGTCGCTCCGGCGCCCTCAGTAGTGGCTCTGCATGGCCGCCCGCACCTCGGCGAGGGTCGCGTCGGCCGTTTCCCGGGCCCGTTCGTTCCCCTCTCGAAGGATCCTGCGCAGCGCACCGCGGTCCTGTGCGTACAGGGCGCGGCGGGCTCGGATCGGCGCCAGGCATTCGTTGACCGACTCCGTCACGGTCCTCTTCAGCGCCGCGGCACCCGCGGAGCCGATGTCGGCGGCGATCTCCTCGGGGGTCCGGTCCTGGCACGCCGCCGCGAGCAGGAGGAGGGACGACACTTCGGGGCGCCCGGCCGGGTCGTAGGAGATGTGGCGCTCGGAATCGGTCTTCGCGCCCTTGATCAGCCGGGCCGTCTCGTCGGCGTCGGCAGCCAGCGGAACGGCGTTCCCGCGGCTCTTGCTCATCTTGGTGCCGTCCGTGCCGAGCAGCAGCGGCGCCCGGGACAGCAGGGCTTCGGGTTCGGGGAAGACGGCGGTGCCGTCGCCGTACCGGTCGTTGAACCTGCGGGCCACGGTCCGGGTGATCTCCAGGTGCGGAAGTTGGTCCTGGCCGACGGGAACGACATTGGCCTTGCAGAAGAGGATGTCGGCGGCCTGGTGGACCGGGTAGGTGAACATCAGCCCGCTGACGGAGGACTGTCGGGAACGGGCGATCTCGTCCTTGACGGTGGGATTGCGGTTCAGCTCGGCCACGGACACCAGGCTCAAGAAGGGCAGCAACAGCTGGTTGAGGGAGGGGACGGCACTGTGGGTGAAGATCGTGCTGCGTTCCGGGTCCACGCCGACGGCAAGGTGGTCGAGCACCAGTTCCTCGACGTGTTCGGTGAGCCGGTCCGCCACGTCGCGGTCGGTGAGGACCTGGTAGTCCGCGATGATCACGAACAGCTCCACCCCGACGTCTTGCAGGCGGACCCGGTTCTGCAGGGTGCCGAAGTAGTGCCCCAGGTGCAGCCGCCCGGTGGGGCGATCTCCGGTCAGGACGCGGAACCTTCCCGGGTCCTTGAGGATCTGCTCCTCCAGGACCGCACTGCGTGCCCGTGCTTCGGACGCGCCGAGCGGGTCGCCGATGGGAGTGGTGGGGGCGGTGACGATCACGAGGGTCTCCTGAGGGGTCGGTCGAGCCGTCGGGACGACGGAACCCACGGGTCAGGAAACGCGAAAGGGCCGTTCGTCCGAACGGCCCGGTCGTGCACGATGAGGCGGCCGCTCCTAAGAGGAGCGCCACCAGTTGAGGCACGACGACAGATGCATGCAGCCATCATAGCGACCCCGCAGCCGAGGCCGGGGCGCCGTTGCGGGAGGCACACGGGAAGGTGACCCCGCTCGCGCCGGGCCGGCAGCCCTCCGGGCCCTCCGACCGCACGCGGGGCCGTCACCGGGCGCCACGGACCCGCGGCACGCTCGGCGCGCCGCGGGAGGGACGACGTCAGGAAAGGAGGACCGGCAGGTCGAACAGGTCGTTCTGGGTGACGACCGGCTTGTTGCGGAGCTCCTCACGGGGGACCGCGAGACGGAGCTCGGGGAAACGTCCGTACAGGGCCGGGAGCGCCACCGAGGCCTCCAGTCGGGACAGCGCCGCACCCGGGCAGACGTGCGGACCGTGGCCGAAGGAGATGTGCCGGTTCGGCGTCCGGGTCACGTCGAACTCACCCGCCGTCGGACCGTGTTGCTCCTCGTCCCGGCCGATCGCACCGAAGGACACGATCAGCGCGTCGCCCTTCGGCAGGACCCGGTCCCCGACCTCGATGTCTTCGGTGGCGAACCGGATCAGCACGTGGGAGGTCGGCGTGGACCAGCGCAGGGTCTCCTCGATCACGCTCTCCCACGGAACCTCGCCCTTGAGGACCAGGGCCCGCTGCTCGGGGTGGGTCTCCAGGGCGACCACGGCGTTCACGATCAGGCTGATCGTCGTCTCGTGCCCGGCCGCCACCATCAGCTGGAGGGTGTTGGTGATCTCCTCCGTGGTCAGACGGTCGCCGCCCTCCGACGCCGCGATCAGCGCACTGGTGAGGTCGTCGCCCGGGTTCTCCGCCTTGCCCGCCACGATCCCCGCGAACAGGGCGCCCAGGTCCGCCATCATCTGCGGCACTTCCTCGGGCGGAGTCTGCGTCGAGAAGAACTTGTCGAACAGCGCCTTCATCCGCGGATGGTCAGCCGGGTCCACACCCATCAGCTCGCCCACCACGTTCATCGGCAGCGGATACGCGAACTCGGCCTTCAGGTCGACGACCTCCCCGGCCGGACGCTCCGCCAGCCGGTCCAGCATGCCCTCGGTGAGCGCCACGATGCCCTCGCGCAGCCGCTCCACCCGGCGCGCCGTCAGCGCCTGTGCGACCAAGGTGCGCAGGCGACGGTGCTCCTCGCCGTCGACGGTCAGCATCGACCGGCCCGGGTTCGCGAGGCCGATCAGCGGCCAGTCCAGCGGTATGTCTCCGCGCTGCCAGGCCCCCCAGACCTCGATGTCCTTGACGAGCCGCGCATCGGTGAGCAGTTTGCGCGCCTCGGCATGCCGGGTGACGGCCCAACAAGCCACCCCGCCGGGCAGGACCACGCGGGCCAGCGGACCGGCAGCCCGCAGTCGCGCGCTCTCGCCGTCCAGGTCGGCCACGAACGGGTCCAGGTCGATCACATCGGTGCCGGACTCGGCGGTGTGGTCGTACGGGCAGGTCATCCGAGGTCTCCTAGGGCAGGTGTCGGGGTGTACGTCACGGGGAGCGCGCTCAGGCCGCGCAGCCAGGGGGAGGGCCTGCGGGCGAGGTCCTTCACGGGGACCGCGAGATCGACGTCCGGCAGCCGGTCGAGCAGCACTTCGATCCCGGTCCGGGCGATGGTCTCGGCGACCTCCTGGGCGGGGAAGGGGCAGCGGTGCTCGCCGTGACCGAAGGACAGGTGGGCGTTGTTGCCGCCGGTGAACGTGCCGGAATCGGTGCGCACGTGCGGATCGGAGTTGGCCGCGGCCAGGCCGAGCAGCAGCAGGTCGCCCTGGCCGATCCGCCGTCCGCCGAGATGGGTGTCGCGGGAGGCCCAGCGTCCTGCGACGTTCTGGGTGGGGGTGTCTTCCCACAGGACCTCGTTCATCGCCTCGCCGACGCTGTGCCTGCCGCCGGCGAGGGAGGCCGCGAACCGGTCGTCGGTGAGCATCAGCCGCAGCGAATTGCCGATCCAGTCGGCGGTCGGCTGGTGGCCGGCGGCCATCATGACCATCAGGTCCTGGGCCACTTCCTCGATCGTGAACCCCGCGGTGTTGGCGAGCATCCGGGAGGCTACGTCGTCGCCGGGCGCCTCCGACTTCGCGGCGAGCAGGGCGAACATCGACTCGGCGAGGTGCCGCTGGCCTTCGAGGGCCCCCTCCTGGCCGTTGATCATGTCGTTCATGGCCGTGACGAGCGCGGGCCCCTGCTCGTCCGCGAAGCCGTAGCAACTGGCCAGGACCCGCACCGGCAGCAGCATGGCGTACTCGGCGATGATGTCGCAGGAGCCCTTGCCGCACAGCCCGTCGATGAGTTCGTCCGCGAAGCGCTCGGCCAACTGCTTGAGGACGAACGGGTCGATCCCCTCCAGGGCGTCGGAGATCACCCCGGCCCGCTGGCGGTGCCGCTCGCCGACCGTGTAGAGGATGGACGGCTGCTTGCGCCCGATCATGGGCAGCAGGGGCCAGTCCGCCGGGATCGCGTCCCACTGGTTCCACAGGTCGGAGTCACGGGAGAAGAGCACCGGGTCGCTGGTGACCTGGTGCAGCTCGCGGTAGCCGAGGACCAACCAGGCGGGAACGTCCCCGTCGAGAAGGACGGGAGCGACGGCCCCGTGCTCGCGCCGCATCTGCCGGTAGAGCTCGATGGGGTCGGTCTGGAACCGGGGTCCGCTCAGCGGGACCGGCTGGGGCTCGGAGAGGGTCACGGGGTGGGCTCCGGTATCGGGTGGGGGAGCGGCCGGGAGGCCGCGGCGACGACGGTGCGCAGATGCTCGACGAGCGAGATCAGCACCTGCTTGCTGGACTCGCGCGACCGGGCGTCGCAGAAGACCAGCGGGACCTCGTCGGCGAGGTCGAGGGCCTCGCGGATCTGGGCGGGGGTGTGGGCCGGGCCCCCGAAGTCGTTGCAGGCGACGACGAACGGCGTGCCGTGGTGCTCCAGTCGGTCGATCGCGTACCAGGAGTCGGCGAGCCGCCGGGTGTCGACGAGCACCACAGCTCCGAGCGTGCCGGAGAACAACCGGTCCCAGAGGAACCAGAACCGTTCCTGTCCGGGCGCTCCGAACAGGTAGAGGACGTTGTGCGCGTCCAGCGAGATCCGGCCGAAGTCGAAGGCCACGGTGGTGGCCGACTTCGCGGCCACGCCGACGGTGTCGTCGACGCCCTCGCCGGCCTGGGTCATGGTCTCCTCGGTGTTCAGCGGACGGATCTCGCTGACCGAGCGGACCAGGGTCGTCTTGCCGACTCCGAAACCGCCGACGACGACGATCTTCAACCCGTTGTCGGCGGTGCTGTCCAGGGTCTGGCGCTGTTCAGAGGTTGCGGAGTCCAACGAGCACCTGCTCCAGGATGTCGTGATCGGGAAGTCGGTACGAGGCGCGGGGGTGCCGCGCGCTGATCCGACCGGTGTCATGGAGGTCGGCGAGGAGGATCCGCGTGATGGACACCGGCAGCCCGAGTCCCGCCGCCACCTCCACCACCGCCGTCGGAAAACGGCACATGCGCAGGATCGCGGCGTGCTCGGACTGCATGCCGGCCACCGGGTCGCTCTCGGAGACCACCAGGGTCACCAGGTCGAAGGCGTCGGATCCGGCACGGCTCCGGCCGCCGGTCAGGGTGTAGAGCCGGTCGGGTGAATCGTCCCGGCCCGGCCTGCCGCGGCTCATCCCCGGGGCCTCGCGACCAGGTACTCACCCAACTGCTCGACCAGCTCGGACATGTTGTGGCCGACGAATCCCGCATCGGCGTCCTCGTCGGCCACCAGCGCCAGATGGGCTCCCTCGCCCGCTTCCACGATGAACAGGATGCCGCCGTAGAACTCGGCCATTGCGGAACGGACCCCACCCGTGCCGTCCCCGAACTCCACGGACGCCCCGTGCGACAGGCTCTGGATGCCGGCGGCGATCGCGGCGAGCTGGTCGGCCTGGTCGACGGAGAGCCCGGACGTGCGGCAGAGCTTGAGGCCGTCACGGGACAGCACCAGGGCGTGACGGGTGCCCGGGGTGCGTTCCAGCAGGCCCTCCAGGAGCCAGCTGAGCTTCTCGTCGGTGGTGGTGCCGGTCATGACGGGGTGCCTTCCGGGTACGGGGGGTTCGAGGACGGCGGCGGAGTCCGCGGGGCGGACGGCCGGCCGTCGGAGGGATCGGACGGTGCGGGCGGGGTGACGGTGGGCTGCTGGGCAGTGGACGCGGCGGAAGGAGGCTGCTCGGTGCCGGCCGGCTCGTCGGCGGGCACCGCACCCGGGTCGGCCGGTCCCACCGACGGTGCGCCGGTGCCGCGGACCGCCTGCCGGAAGTTGCCGAAGCGCGCGGCCGCCCCGGCCGCCGCGCCGCTGCGCGGGCCTGCCGCACGCGGCTTGGCGGCTTCCGATCCCTCGGGGTGCGCCGCTGCCATTGCCCGGCCGCGACGGCGTCGCGGCAGCCCGCTCTCACCGAACCGGGGGTGCTCGCCGGTGCTTTCGGTCGCAGAGCCGTGAGCGGCCTCCGGCTCGGTCGTCGGAGCGGGAGCGGGGGGCGACGCCTGCTCCCGGGCCGGCCTCGCCGCACCCGTCCCGCGGCCCGTGACCGGCGGCAGGGTCGGGGTGGTCGGGGGTTCCGCAGAGACGTGGCTGATCAGTTCCTGGGGCAGCATCAGCAGGGCACCGGTGCCGCCGCGCGCCGAAGGACGGAAGGACACCGTGAGACCGTGCTTGCGGGCCAGCCGGCCGACGACGGCCAGGCCGAGTCGGGTGCCGGAGAGGCCTGCCAGGTCCTGTGCGGTCGAGGTGACGGCGGCCTCCGCGCGACGCAGTTGCACATCGCTCATCACCAGACCGCTGTCCTCGACCGCGATGATGACTCCCGCCGGGACCTCCTCCACGTAGACGTGTACCTCGGCAGTGGGCGGGGAGAAGTTCGCGGCGTTGTCCAGCAGTTCGGCCAGGGCGTGCATCACGCCCTCGGCCGCGTGTCCGGCGACCGCGGCGTCGCTGCTGGAGTGCAGTCGCACCCGCTGGTAGCCGCTGATGCGCCCCATGGCACCGCGCAGGATCGACTCCATGACGATGGGTCGGGCCCAGCGCCTACCGGAGCGGGCTCCGGCCAGCACGGCGACGGAGTCGGCGAGGCGACCGGCCTGGGCGGTGCGGTGGTCGAGGTGGAGCAGGTCGGTGAGGACGTCCTCGTCGGCGTGCCGGTGCTCCATCTCCCGCAGGTCGGCCAGCATGCTCGTGGCGAGGGCCTGCATGCGGCCGGCCGCGTTGGCCGCGGCTGCCATTGCGGCGGAGCGCCCGGACTCGGCGCGACGGACCTGTGCCTCAAGGCGTACGAGGTCGGTTGCCCGCGCCTCGGTCAGTTCGGTGGTGCGTGCGGTGTGAACGCGGACGAGTTCTTCGGTGTGTGCCGCATGGGCGCGGACGAGTTCTTCGATCCGTGCCGTGTGCGCCGCCTCCGCGGCGGCGGCTTCCGTCTCGTACCGCTCCCGCAGGGCGGCTGCCTCGCGCTCGGTTTCGGTGGCGCGCCGGGTCGAGTAGGCGTCCCGGGAGGCGGCTTCGGCGGTGAGGGTCTCGACCTTCTTGGCCAAGGCCCGTGAGGTCCGCCCGTACCAGGTGACGGCGAAGGCGGCGGCCGACAGCAAGAGGACGCCGCCGCTGGTGAACCAGCCGAGGGCAGGACGGATCCCGTCCGGTGCCGCGGCGGTCGCCGCCACCGCGAGCGCACCACCCACGGCGGCCGTCAGCAAGGAGGCGATCAGGGCAGGGCGGAAGGGAGTGGACGGCGCCGACATCAACCAGACTCTCGAGACAGTCACGCGGGGAGGGTAGTCGTAACGACGGCACTATAGGCGCGATCTTGATCGGTTAGGAACCTCTCCCGGTCGGATCGGTATTCAGATGAAGGAATACGTTGTCAATTATGACTAGTTCTGCTGGGTTTCCCGCGGCATGTTCCGAGGGAGCGAGAGTTCGGAACGGAGGGGGCAGCGGGTCCGCCCTGCCCGGGGCGGCATGGAACGGGGGCAAACGCACGGGATGCCGGTGTCGCACCCGTCGTCCGATCCTTCCCCGTCGTCGGAGCGACCGTAGACTCGAAGTGCGGGGCCCGACTCGCCCTCGTGCGAGGGACGGCCCGATGCGCATCGTGCGGAGGTGGCGATGACCAGACTGAGGGGCAAGGCCCTCCGGGTGACGATCTTCGTGGGTGAGACCGATCTGTGGCACCACAAACCGCTCTACACCCAGATCGTCGGTCGGGCCCGCGAAGCCGGGCTCGCGGGCGCGAGTGTGTTCCGTGGAATCGAGGGCTTCGGGGCCTCATCGCTGATCCACACCCAGCGGTTGCTGTCCCTGAGCGAGGACCTCCCCGTGGCCGTGGTCATCGTCGACACGGAGGAGAAGGTCCGTTCCTTCCTGCCGGAGTTGGACGAGCTCGTCGGCGAGGGGCTGGTGATCCTCGACGACTGCGAGGTCATCCGTTACGTGGGCCGACGCAAGTCCGCCTGAGCCCGCTGCGGGACGCGGCTTCGGGGAACTCCCCGGCGCCGCTGCCTCGCCTCAGGAAGGCATGATCGAGGACAGTCCCTCCCGGAGTTCCCCCGCGTTCATGACGGGGCAGAAGGAGACCTTGGCGCCCGTTCCCATGAAGAACGGCTCGGAGATCTTCGGCATCTGGGCGGTGTCCGTCAGGTCGAAGAAGATGTACGCCGTCCGACGGCCGTTCTGAACCGTGAAGTACGCGGCTTCCGGACGGAGGTTCTGGAGCGCACCCTCCATGGTCTGCAGCAGGGTGCCCTGTTGGATGGCCTCGTTGGAGGTCGTGGTGTCCATCTCGACCGTCAACAGCATGCGCATGACGCGACCTTTCCCGACCGGGCAGGCGCTCCGTGCGGTTCGCCCGGACCCCGGACGCGCTCCCTTCCAGCCTCCTCCTCTCCCCGGAGCGGGACCACTCGGCCGACCCGTCGCCCCACGGCGGCCCCGGGCGGAGCGGTCGGGGCCGTGGCCCTGAGGGTCTTCGGAGGTGGGCCGCCGGGCGGTGGGCACGGTCGGGGCCCACCCGCCGCACGGCTGGTGTCTGCTCGTCCCACGGCCGAGGGCCCGTCACTGTTCCCGTGTGAGGAACGCGGGTCGCAGCGAGGGGTCCACCGGGTCGTAGTACCGGTGGAAGACCCGGGTGGCGGATCCGGAAACGGGCGGGACGATCCAGCTCCAGTCGGCGGGGGTCGGTCTGCCGTGCCGGGTCTCCTGCGCGATGTGCCGCAGGAACCGCTCGGACTCGGTGTGGTGGTCCGCCATCGTCACTCCGGCCTCCTGGAAGGAGTGCAGGACCGCCACGTTCAGTTCGACGAGGGCCCGGTCCCGCCACAGGGTCCGCTCCGAGGAACGGTCGAGCCCCAAGCGGTCGGCGACCACCGGGAGGAGGTCGTACCGCTCGGCGTCGGCGAGGTTGCGGGCACCTATCTCGGTCCCCATGTACCAGCCGTTGAACGGTGCCGTCGGATAGCTGACCCCGCCGATCTCCAGCGTCATGTTGCTGATCGCGGGCACTGCGTACCAGCGCAGGTCCAACTCCTCGAACCACGCGTGGTCGGGGTGTCGGAGAGGCACGTCCATGACGGAGTCGTCCGGCAGTTCGTACCACTCGGCCCGGGCACCCGGCCGCTCCTCGATCATCAGCGGGAGCACCTGGAAGGCCTCGTCGCTCCGCTTCCACCCGAGGCCGCGGGCGAGGGCCGTCGGAGCCGCGCCGCGCGGATCTCCGACCCAGTGGCCCTCGGGGGTGCGGTGCCCTGCGTAGCGGACCAACTGGTCGTTCACGATCCGCGGCGCGGGACGCTCCGGCCGGTCCGGTGCGAACACGGAGATCACCGGGCGGATCCGGCCGTCGTTCCCGGCGAGCCGGAGGTGCTCGAAGCATTCGGCAGCGATCTCGTCGGCCGACGAGACGTGGCGCAGGTCGCGGACGACGAGGCTGCGCCAGTAGAGCCTGCCGATGCAGCGGGCGGCGTTCCGCCAGGCGACCCGGGCGCCGAAGGCGATTTCGCCCGGGGTGTGTTCGTAGGTGCCGGTGCGGTCGATCTCGGTGAGCACCTCCCTGACCCGACGCTCCACGTCTCCTGCGCCGAGCTGTTCCTGGTGGAACTGGCGCACGAAGCCTTCCGCCTCCCGGCGATCCGTCGGGTGACACCCCGAGGGGCGCGGCGGGTGCGCCTGCTCCGGAACAGGGACGGGTTCCCCGGTGACGGGGGCGTCGTCCGCTGGGGGCGCGGGCAAAGAAGACGTGACCGGACAGGCGCTGGCGACGGCGGCCTTGCGGCGGCGGCGCAGAATGAAGACCAAGGTGTTTCCTCCCGGCCCCATGACTACCCCATGTGTCCGTACGGTTGTGGAGAGTGGGGAGAGTTGGGCGCGGAGCGGACATCACCCTGCTAGAGTGCCCGACCTCGTTCCCGGGCTCGGCGGCTGGCCGGCGCCGCCTTCGAGCCGCAGAAGCGTGCAGGGCGACACCCCGGTCGTCCGGGAAGGCAGGAAGCACTCCACCGGCCCACCCGTCCGCGGGCCACGGCACCGAAGGGCGAGCGGGGCGACGGCCGCGGGCGCGGCACGCGTACGGGCCGTAGAACCAGGATCCGCGGGCCAATCAGCGCCCGCCGACCACCACCGGTCAGAGGCCCGTGACCTTGGACGTCGCCGAGAGCTCGTAGACCAGGGTGACCGTGCGGTGGCCGCCGGGCGGGAGCGGGACGTCCCAGCGGGCGATGCCCTCCTCGTCGACCGCATCGGGCACGGGAGAGCACGCCTCCTTGCGCAGCCGGACCTCCACCGCCGCCACCTCGGACACCGGAAGGCGCTCCCTGAGCACGACCACCCGCTCGCCCTCGTCGCCGGGCGGCGAGAACCGGGACAGGCGCAGCCGCACCGTACGGGTCACCACCGTCCGCTGTGCGATGCCGGCGGTGTCACGCGACTCCTCCACCTGCCGGACCACCCGGTAGTCGTCGTGGCCTCCGAAGGAGAGCTCGACCGCAGCGCCGGGAGCAGTGAAGCCCAGGGTGCCGCGTCCGGTGAAGCCACTGCCCCGGACCAGGTCCACGGGGCCGGCGAGCAGGGCGTGGCCGGACCGGTTGTCGAACCGCACCATCCGGGTCACCAACGGGGACAGTTCCGGTGCACAGGCGTACTCGCTGGAGGCCCGGACCGTGAACGCGGAGAGCGGCACCCGGTGGGCCCGTCCGTCGCTGGACACCGAGACCGCTGCAGGGGCGTGCAGGACCCTCGTCTCTCCGCCGTCGTCCACGCCGGGCAGTCCGAGCACCGACGAGGGCCCGACGGTCGAGATCTCCTCCTCGCGCAGCTCGACGTCGATCGTCCGCCGCTCCGCCGCACTGCGGTCCTTGAGCCTCAGCCGGTCCTCGACCAGCCGGGGCGGATCGGAGGCGAGTGCCGACCGTGCGGTCGACAGCGTCAACCGCACGTCCGACCAGTCCTCTCCGGTCCGCTGCCAGACGACGGCTTCGGTCTCCAGGGCCACGGCGTCCCCGTTGAGCACGGCCCGGTAGGCGGGTCGCCAGAGGGCGCACGGCGTGAGGTGGGACAGCTGCAGCCGGGCCGGGCCGGCTGCCGTCGCCTCCACGGTCAGCTCGATGTGGCCGAGCAGCTCGGCCGGCTCCTCCTCGGCGAGTTCCGTGGCCCGCCGTACCTCGTCGAGTTCGGCGGTCAGGGCGGCCGATCGGGCGTCCGCGAGGCGCAGTTCTTCGGCGCGGGCGTCGCGCTCGGCGTCCACCCGGTCCAACTCCCGGTGCCAGCGGGGACCCTCGGACTCGCCGGCGCCAGCGCCCTCACCGATTTCCCGCAGCAGGTCGGCGGCGAGCAGGCCGAGCAGGTCGAGACGGGCCCGCAGCCGGTCACGGCGCTGTTCCACGGCGCACCGCTCCTCCTCCAGGTCGTGCGCGCGGCGTCGGAGGGGCGAGTCCTCGGCGCCGGGCGGCCCGGGAGCGCGCGGAGTCCAGGTGCGGACCATCCGCACGTCGAGCACGGTGGCCGGGTGGTCGGAGACCAGTTCGGCATGGAGGGTCCGGTCGACGGCGAGCGCACTGACGGGCCCCAGGCGCAAGCGTCGTACTCCGGGCTCCAGGTCGAGCACGGCGGTGCGCTCGACCAGCGCGCGGTCCTCCAGACAGGTGACGGCGGTGACGGGGAGGGCGATCGGTCGGGGTTCCGTGGGCATGGCGCGCGTCAGCTCCTGCGGTTGCCGTCGACCAGGGTCTTGCTGGCCGGAATGCGGATCTCGTAGCCGCCTTCGAGCACGGCGGTGCCGCCGGCGGGCAGCTCCACCCGCCAGACGCGGGTGCCCGGGACGTGATGCTCCGGTGCGGCGTCGTCCTCAGGGGTCTCCCAGTCCCCGCGCTCCTCGACGCGGACGTCCGGCTCCGAGGAGACCGGCACCCGTTCGTGCACCTCGACCGAGGCCGGCGCCGCGAGGCGGTTGGCCAGCTCGACGCGGACCCGGTGGTCGAGCACGGTGACGTTGTTGCGCAGGCCCGCCGTCGACTCGTTCAGATGGGTGCGGCGGGTCACGCGGATGCCCTCGACCGGCCCGAGCCCCAGTCGGCGAACGGCTCCGGGCGCGAGCGTGGGTAGTGCGGCGGTGAGCAGGAACTCCCCGTCGACGCTGACCTCCACCGGTCCGGCGAGCAGCGCCTGACCGGTGGCGTTCGACACGGCCAGGGTCGCGTACACGGTTGGCTCCACCGAAGGCACACAGAGGTGTTCGGCGCGCAGATCGACCGGGATCTCACCGACGGTGACGGTGTGCCAGGTGCCGTCCGAGGGCACGTCGGTGCGGGCGGCTGCATCGAAGCGGTGAGCGAACGAACCGGCCGACTCACCGGGGCGCACGGCGTGCTCGGGCAGCGGCAGGGCGGCCACCGCCTCCGCACGACGGCGGTACTCGGTGGCGACCGCGTCGAAGGAGGAACCGGGGAACAACCGGCCCCGCCGGTCGCCCGACTCCTCGGGACCGGACAGGACGAGTCCGGCGTAGTCCAGCTCGGAGTCGCTCGGTCGCGGCGGACCCGGTGGTGGCGGTGGGGGAGGTGCGGGTGCGGCGGGAGCAGCGGGGAGGGGTGGTGCCCCGCCGCCACCGCGCGTGCGGCCGGCCGGACGAGGGGCGGCAGACCGCGCGGGACCCGGTGCCCCGCCCTCGAAGCCCTGCGGTGCGGAGCCGTACGCGCCGCCGGACCGGGGGAGGCCGGTGAATGCCCCGCCGGCGCCCGGTGGCGGAGCCGGCGGCCCCGGTGCCGGTTGCGGACCGGGGGCCGCCACGGGCAGGGAAACACCACCCCCGACCGCGCCACCTGCCCCGAAGTCTTCCGGTGCCGGTCCGGCCGCTTGGTACCCCGCGAACAAGGGGGCGAGCCCCGTCGGGGGCTCGCGCCAGCCGGACGCAGCGGGTGGGGGCTGGCGGCGGCCGATCCGGAGCGAGCGGAGCGCGGGCAGGTCGGTGCGGCGCCGCAGATCGGCGGTGGCCAGGGCGATGCGCACCCCGGTCCAGTCCTCCCCGGTGCGCTGGGCCACCGAGGCGCGCAGCACGAGCCGACCGCTCTCCTCGCCCTGCCGGTGGGCCAGGCGGTACGCGGGCACCCAGACGGCACCGGGCACGCCGTACTCCAGCTCCACTTCCACCTCGTCGTCGCCGGCGTCGGCGAGGGTCAGGGCGGCGCGGACCGACGTCTCCACGGAGGTCGACGGCACATCGGTGGAAGCGCGGGCGAGGCGGTCCGCGAAGAGGTCCACCGCGTGCTCCGCCAGCCGGAGCTCCTCGTCGAGCACGACGAGACGGGCGTGGAGTCGCGTCAGCCGCTCCTCGACGAAATCGGCCAACCCCAGCCATGCATCGGTCGGCGTGCGGCGGTGCGGGTCCTCCCGTCTGCGGGCCGGTGGAACCGGACGCAGCCCCGTGACCTCTTCGATCAGGCCCTGCTGACGGTCGCGGCGGGCCCGTGCGGCCCGATGGGCATCGAGCAGCCGTTCGTGCTCCTGCCGTGACGCTCCGGTCACCTCCGCGGTCCGCGGCTCCGCCTCGACCTCCACGCGCGCTTCGGTGACACGAGCTGCCGAACCGCCCGAGACCCGGGCCCGCAGCGAGTCGGGGTCCAGCGAGCGGGGCAGGCCCACCACCCGCACCCGGCCGTCCTGCGGGACGATCCCCCGGGCCACGCGCCGGCACAGTGCGCCCTGCGCGTACACCACCACCGAGTCGAGGGTCGACCCCCACCCCGGTCCAGCTCCAGCAGTCATGTCCGCCCCCGCTCCGTTCCGGTGGATCGAAGCCTACGCGCCGACTACGACAACGCCAGGGCTGCACTGACTTCGCCCGCCAGCGCGACGGGGTCCCCGACCGGTGCGGTCGGATAGGACCGGTGACCGCGGGCCCAGGCGTCGTCCAGGGCGAACCAGTCGACGGGGGCAGGTGCGGTGCCCCGCACGAGGGCTTTCTCCAGGCCCGCGAAGTACGTGGCCCAGCGCGGCGCGTAGACGTCCCGGAGCAAGCCGTCCCACTCGCGGTTGGCGTAGTCCCGCAGTCCGGCGTTCTCGCTCTGCACCCGGTCGCCCCACGTGGTGAGGATCGAGCGGGCGTCGTATTCGAGCCGGTCGCGCTCGGCGGGGTCGGCCCCCCACGCGCGGGCGTCGGCGAGCCACGGACCGATCAGGAAGCGGCGATCAACGGCCACGAGCCGGCCGAGCAGTTCCTCGTCCGCGTTCCATTCGTGCACCAAGGTGCGGAAACCCGTCAGGTCCCCGGCCTCGTAAGCGCCCTTGATGCGCGGCAACAGGACCCGGGCGCGGTTGCTGAGCGCCTGCCGCGCCACGTCCACCAGGTCGTACCGGTAGGCGTCCGAAGCCCGCAGCCCAGGAGCCACCTGGAGCAGCTCCGACAACGCGCGCTCCACGGTTCCGGCCTCGTAGCGCATGGTGGTGGGGCTCCAGTGCGCGGCCGTGGCCGCCGTCAGGCCGGGGCGCGCGGTGAAGAGGCTGTCCTGCGGTTCGCTCCACAGGCCGGACGCTCCGCTGTACGGGCCGAGGCGCAGCTGCTCCCAGGCGGCGGTCGCGTGCGGGTCGCCACCGCCGTAGCGCCGGGCCGCGTACGCGGCGAACCAGGCCCGGTGGTCGATCGGTCCGGGCTGCCAGGCGAGTTCGGTGAACAGGTCGAAGGCCACCGGATTGCCGCCGGTGCCCTCCGGGAGGTAGGCGATGCCGCGCAACGCACTGTCGGGCTTGCTCAACCACGTCTGGAAACGGTCCACCCACACGGCGGTGTTCGCCCCCAGCGTGGTGTGGCCGCCGAAGTTGGCGATCGCGCCGAACGCGTAGGGCGTACCGCCCCACTGCGTTTCCCGGTCGAGGTCCTCGTACCGGTCGGACAGGCCGTCGACGATCAGCAGCCGCCGCCGGTCCACACCGCTCAACAGCGCTGCGGAAGGGTTTTGCTGCCAACCGAGCAACACCCAAGTGGCCCCGGGACGGGCGGCGTCCAGAGCCCGCTGGACCGCGCCCGAGGCCCGTGCGACGTCGACGGAACCGGCGGTGCCGCCTTCGTGCAGCAGGTCCATCTTGAACATGTCGCTGTCCCCGAACCGGTCCTGCTGGTGACGGTAGTAGGCGGCGGCCAGCGCGCCGAAGACCGGTCCGTCGGGATCCAGCCAGTCAGGACGGGCGAACCCCACCCAGGTGCCCTGGGGGACGGTGACCGCCCCCGGGTTCCGGGCGGCGAAGCCCGGTGGCACCGTGCCGAAGAACCCCGGGAGCACCGGGGTCATCCCCAGGGAACGCAGGTGTTCCGCGACGCGGCCCCCCAGGGCTGCCCGGGCCTCGATCAGCTGCTCGGACACCGGCCCCCCGAAACCCGACATGTTCTGCAGCAGCCACCAGGACTGGTGCGCGGGGCCGGGGATCCACGCCCGCAGTTCCGCCGCGTCGTAGCCGAACTCCTGGAGGGCCCGGTAGTACGGATATTCGGCCCCCGTCTGCACGAACACCTCGTTCACCCCGTGCAGGGCCATCAGGTCGATGTCGTGCCGGTACGAGGCGAAGTCCCGGTAGGCGCCGGAGTACCCCCCGTCGGTGTCGTTCAGGGCGTAGCGGTGGGGCACGGTCGCCGACTTCGTGAGGGTTCCGGACACCGCAGGGAGCAGGGCGGGCAGCCGGTCGACGCTCCCGCCGGGCCAGCCGATGCCGACGCCGGCGACCCGCTCCAGGTACCAGCCCACCCCGGCGAGCAGCGTGGCCGGCGAGGTGCCCCGCACCTCGATCGCCCCCGCCGTGCCGGAGACGGAGAAGTGGTCCCCGGAGTCCGGTTTCTCGACGGGGACCAGGGTGAACTGCGCCGCCCGCGCGGGCAGCAGGCGCTCCAGCCCCGCCCGCGCGGGCGCCGGGTCGAAGGCGGGTCCGGCGGCGGAGGCGTCCGACGGAGCCGGTGCACCGGGCAGGGCGGCGACGGCCACGAGGGCGAGCACCGCGACGGCGAGGGCGTCGCGGCAGCGGCGGAACAGGCGGCGGTGTGCCATGGGGCTCCCTGCTCGAACGGGACGTGCGGTCGGGGTCGGTCCCACTGGTCACGACGGGCTCGGGGCCCGTGATCCGGTCGTACCCCATCGAAGGGACCGGAGACCACTCTTCGGCACTCCGGGGCCCCGGTCGAGTCCGCGGAGCCGGAGGAGGTCAGGACTCGTCCGTGCGGGTGGGTGAGCTCACTCCGATGGGCCGCGCCTCCGTCGGACCGTGCGCCGCCGGAACCGTGCACGGCCTTCGTCGTCGGCTCGGCAGCCGCCGACACGCCCGGAGGGGCGGCGGCGCCGAAGCCTCGTGTACCCCTCTGCCCGCGCGGCCTGGCAGACTGCGGGCCTCACGGTCGTCCCACCCAGAATCCTGGAGGTTCCATGGCCCAGCGGCCCGGTCGCGCGGCCCGCACGAACGGCTACCACCCCCGGCCGGTGCACCGGCCGACCGTCGGGACGGCCGCGTGATGACCCGGTGCCGCACCCGGCGTGCCGACCCGACCGCCCTCCTCGTCCGCAGCACGCCCGTCGAGCCCACTGCGGCCGTGCTGCTGCTCCACGGCGGTCGAGCCGAGGGCCCCGAGCCGCCGCCCGCCCTCAACCTCCCCGCCCTGCGCATACGTCCGTTCGCGACCGCCGTGACCCGTGCCGTGCGGGGCAGGGGAGTGCTGGTCGCGGAGGTGCGCTACCGCCATCGCGGCTGGAACGGCGCGCGCGCCGACGCGGCCAGGGACGCCGAGGCGGCCCTCGCGCTGCTCCGGGAACGAACCGGGCCGGTGCCGGTCGTCCTCCTCGGCCACTCCATGGGAGGCCGGGCCGCACTCCGGGTCGCGGGCGATCCCGCCGTGCGCGGGGTCGTGGCGCTCGCCCCCTGGTGTCCCGCCGACGAGCCCGTGGAGCATCTCGGCGGTCGGCGCCTCTACCTGCTCCACGACGAGCGCGACCGCGTGACGTCGGCCCGTCAGTCCTGGGAGTTCGTCCGTCGGGCGCGGGCGGCGGGTGCCGACGCGGCGGGCATCCCCATGCCGACCGGGGGCCACGCCATGCTCAGGGGCGCGGACCTCTGGCACCGCCGCGCCGCCGAACTCACCGCCTCGCTGCTCGCCCACGGTTGAGAACGGAGGGAACCCAGGGGGAGCCGAGCGGTCCCGCACAGGCAGCCCGGGTCGCGGCGTGCACCGCGCGGGCCAACCGCCCGCCCCAGTACGACCGCGGCCCGGCAAAGGACTCGGCGGAGCTTCCGGCGGGCGCCGAGGCGGGGGAGGGCGCCGCCACGCAGACGGCGTCCGTGGGGGTGCCGGACGCATCGGCGCCCAACTCCACCAGCGCCTGCACCTTCGCCTCGGTGGCGGTGGCGACCGCGTTCACGAGTGCGGCATCCGTGAGCGGGACCGGCAAGGACACGACGATGTTGATCGTGCCGGGCCGCGGTGCCACCACGGGCCCCTCCGGCACGGCCGCCCAGCCCCGCACCCCGATCCCGGCGGTGACCACGGCCCGTGCGCCGCCGTCCGCGGCGTGGCACCGGTCGGCGACCGACGCCGCGGTCATGAGCCCCACGCCCGCGCCGTCCAGTCCCGCCCCGGAGGCCAGTTCGCGCAGATGGGTGACGGGATCGAGCCGGGAGTAGCCGGGCGGGACCTGGGCGTTCACCACCCACTGCCGCTCACCGATCCCCCCGCCGAGGACCGCACTCGACACCATCCGCACGCCCGGCCCCGGGGCCCACACGAGCAGCGGCCAGTTCCTGCCCTGCTCCACGTGGGAGAGGAGGGAGGCGTCGGCGAGCGACGGACCGGTGAGGAGGTTTCGAGGAAGCACCCCCCACCCTAACGTGGTGCCCGCGGGTGCCGAACGGGCCCGGGTGCGGGCTCCCCGTCCCGCCGTTCCGGCCCCTTCCGCTCGGACGGGGCACTCCGCCCGCGTCACCCCGCCGTCCGCACCCATCGGTGGCG
>NZ_JBHYMF010000053.1:0-41269 GCF_042742855.1 Streptomyces sp. NPDC058877
GTCCCGGGTCATCGCCGTGCCGTCCGGCCCCGGCAGGTACGCCGGCCACCCGCGGGTACGGGCGGTCGAGCGCCCTTCGCCGCCGGACGCCCGGAGGTTCCCCCCGTCCCGTCCTCGGCTCAGAAGCCCGCGGAGGAACGTCTTCCACGCTCGGAGCCGGGTCATCGAGGCCCCCCGGAACGGGCATCGGCCGGAAGGAGCGGGCCGGTCCCGGCCGCCAGGCCGTTGCGGCGGCGCCAGTCCTCACAGATGAGCTCGAAGTCTCCGAGGGTGAAGCCCGCGGCGGCCATCTCGCTGATCACGTCCTCGCCCAGGACCAACCGCAGCAGTTCCACCGCGTCCCCGCCGGTCCTCTCGGGCAGGTCGACGGGGAGCGCCCGCACGGGAGGCAGGGTGAAGACCACGTCCTTCAGTTCGTAGCGAACGCCGGGAGGGAGGGAGCGGGCACGACGGGCGGCGAGCGCATCGAGGGACACCGTCCCGGTGTCCTCGCCGGTGTAGGCGGCGGTGGATCCGCTCCTTCTGATCAGCCCGTTCGTCGGGGGCAGTATGGGGTCGATGGCGGGCACGGAGACCTCCGGTCGGGGGAACGGAACGGACGGGGCGCGGGTCAGTTCCACGCGAGGAGCACGACGCTGCCCACCGCCAGTGCCACGCCGACGTGCTGGATCCCCCGGATGCGTTCCTTGAGGACGATCCGGGCCAGCAGCACGGTGCTGATCGGGTACAGCGACGACAGCAGTCCGATGACGGCGAGGCTTCCGTCCCTGACCGCGACGAGGAAGAGCGCGCTCGACCCCATGTCGAGCACGCCGGAGAGCAGGGCGAGCCGGGCGGGACGGGCGGACAGCGCCGGTGGGGTCCGCCGCACCAGGACGAACAGCAGGATCGCGGTGAGCGAGGCACAGCGGGCCCACACCAGGGGCCACAGGCTGACGTCGCTCGGGGTACGGGCCAGGAAGACGAAGAAGGCGCCGAATCCGGCACCGGCGAGCAGGGCCAGGGCCAGGCTGCGCAGGACCGTCCGCCGGTCGCCGGCCCCTTCCGTGCCGTCGCCGCTGAGGGAGACGAGCAGCACGGCGGCGAGGGCGCACACGACGCCGATGACGGCCAGGGCGGAGAGCCGGTCACCCGTCAGGACGCCGGCGACGACGGGCAACGCCGCGGCGGCGGCGGCGGTGGTCGGCGCGACCAGGCTCATCACTCCGCTGGCCAGGGCCCGGTAGAGCAGCACGGCACCCGCGCTTCCGCACAGCCCGGCGAGCGATCCCCAGAGGACCTCGTCCCCGCTGCTTCCCGACCGGGAGAGCAGTCCGACGAGGGCGAGCGCCGTGACGAGCCCGGCGGCGTTCGACCAGACGACCACGATGACGGCACGGGCCTTCTTGGCCGCGAGTCCTCCGACGAAGTCGCCGGCGCCGAGCACCATCGCCGAGGCGAGCGCCAGGAACAGGTTCACCAGTTACTCCTTGTGCGAAGAAGCCGGGGGCGGCCACGGTCGGGCCGCCCCCGGTGCGGATCGGGGACGGGCTACGGCCGGCTGGTCAGGTAGCCGCCCATGGTCCGGAAGAAGTCGACTCCGCGGTGCTCGACGCCGTCGTCCGTGCGCAGCCGCTCCACGACCAGGCCGTGCTCGGCGCCGCTGCGCGCGCCGGGGCCGCAGACGACGGCGACGCCCTCGCCCTCGGGGCGGAACACCCGGCCGACGGTGCCGCCGAGCCGCACGGTCGAGACCGAGGCGGACAGGATGCGGACGCGCTGGCCCTTGTAGTAGGCGAAGGCGTTGGGGTAGGGGTCGACCTGGGCCCGGACCAGGTTGGCGATGTCCTTGGCCGGCCGGCTCCAGTCGATTCTGCTGTCCTCGACGGACCGCTTGTGGAAGAAGGTCGCCTGCGTCGGGTCCTGCGGGGTCCAGTCGGTACGGCCCGAACCGATCAGCTCCAGCGACTCCAGTACGGCGGGGGCGAAGAGGTCGACGGTCTTGTGGAAGAGGTCCGTGACGGTGTCCTTGTCCTCCACCGCCACCCGCTTCTGCACCACGATGTCGCCGAGGTCGAAGTTCTCGTCCATGAAGTGCACGGTGACGCCGACCTCGGGTTCGCCGTTGACGAGTGCCCAGTTGAGCGGGGCGAAGCCGCCGTACCGGGGCAGCAGGGCGTCGTGGACGTTGATGGCGCCGTGGGTGGCGAGGGAGTAGATCTCCGGGGCGACCCAACTGCGCCAGTCCGAGGAGACCAGCAGGTCGGGCCGGAGTTCCCGGAGCCGCTCGGCCACTTCCTCGTCGTTCGCGTACTTGCGGGTCAGCACGGGGATGCCGTGGCGCTCCGCGAGGGCGGCGACGGAGTCGTTCCAGATGGTTTCGTAGGCGTGGTTGCTCGTCGGGTGGGTGATGACGAGCGGAACCTCGTGCTCGGATTCCAGGAGGGCCTCCAGGACCCGGTGGCCCCAGGTCTGGTAGCCCATGAAGACGACGCGCATGCGTGTGGCCTTTCCGGTCACGGCCGCGTGAGCGGCAGGGACCATACGTAGGCGAAGCCGGCGCCCGCCTTGTGGTCGAAGGTGTCGCCGGCCTCGTACGTGGCGAGCGCACCGCTGTATCGCGAGTTCGGGGACTTCCTGCTGACCACCGTGCAGGAGCCCTTGAAGAGCTCCATGGTGATCTCGCCGTTGACCTGCGGCTGCAGCGTGGCGACGAAGCCGTCGAGGGCGCGGCGCAGGTCGGAGAACCAGTAGCCGTAGTAGGCGAGTTCGGAATAGCGCAGGGCGAGTGCCTGTTTGTGGTGGAGCGTCTCGCGGTCCAGGACGATCGCCTCGAGCTCCTCGTGCGCGGCCATCAGTACGGTCGCGGCGGGCGCCTCGTAGATGCCCCGGGTCTTGAAGCCGACGATGCGGCTCTCGACGATGTCGACGCGGCCGACGCCGTGGCGGGCGGCCACCGTGTTCAACCGGTCCACCAGCGCGGTGAGTTCCAGCTTCTCCCCGTCGAGGGTGACCGGCACACCTGCGGCGAAGCCGATGGTGACCCGCTCGGCCTGCTCCGGCGCCGACTTGGGGTCGGCGGTGAGCTGCCAGGCGCGGGCCGGCGGGGGCTGCTCGACGTCGTCCAGTTCGCCGCACTCGATGCTGGTGCCCCAGATGTTGGTGTCGATGCTGTACGGGTTCTCCTTGGTCACCGACACTTCGATGCCGTGCTGCCGGGCGTAGGCGAGTTCCGACTCGCGGGTGGTCAGCTCCCAGTCGATGACCGGGGCGAGCACCTTCAGCTTCGGGTCGAGCGCGGTGACGCTGGTGTGGAAGCGCACCTGGTCGTTGCCCTTGCCGGTGGCGCCGTGGGCGACCGCGTCGGCGCCTTCGGCGTGCGCGATCTCGACCATCCGTTGGGCGATCAGCGGCCGGGAGAGCGGCGCCGCCACCAGGTACTTGTTCTCGTAGCGGGCGTGGGCCTGCAGGGCCGGAAGGGCGAAGTCCTTCAGGAAGCGCTCGGAGAGCGGCTCCATGTAGACCTTCGACGCGCCGGTGCGCAGGGCCCGTTCCTTGACGGCCTCCAGGGACTCCAGCTGGCCGATGTCCGCGCAGAAGGCGATGACCTCGGCGTCGTAACGCTCCTTCAACCAGTGCAGGGCGACGGAGGTGTCGAGCCCTCCGGAGTACGCGAGCACGATCTTCATGGATTCTCCAGGGTGCGGCGGTGGACGGGAGACGGTGCTGTCGGGATCACCGCGGCTCCGGGGCGGGCAGCTCGGCCAGCACGGCGTCGAGGACCTTGGCGGTCTGCGCGCCGCCGGCGACCTCGCGGGCGGCCCGCAGGGTGGCCTCGTGCGCGGTCCGGAGCTTCTGCCGGACGGCGTCCAGCCACTCGGCGTGGCCCTCCACGGCGGCACGCAGTTCGGCACGGACGACCTCGACGCTCTGCGGGGAGGTGCCGCCGGGGCTGGTGTAACTGGTCACCGCGGTGCGGGGAGCGAAGATGTGCGCCAGCACCGACTCCTGGACGGGGTGGCCGAGCTCGGCGAGGATCCGGGCCCCGGCAGCGGTGTCGCGCAGCGTCGCGCCGCCCTTGATCAGGGTCGAGACGAGCGTGCCGGTGATGTGGTGCGCCTCGCGGAAGGGGATGCCGCGGTCGGAAACCAAGTAGTTGGCGAGCTCGGTGGCGGTGGAGAAGTTGTCCCAGCACAGGTTCTCGCCGCGCTCGCCGTCGAACCGCAGGCCCCGGGTCTGGCCCGCGACGATGCGCAGGGTCGACAGGTAGGTGTCGATGGCGTTCCACAGGTACGGCTTGTCGTCCTGGAGGTCACAGCTGTAGCCGAGCGTCACGCCCTTGGCCATGGTGAGCAGCTGGACGAGGGTGCCGACGGTCCGGCCCGAACGACCGCGGGTCAGCTCGGCGACGACCGGGTTCTTCTTCTGCGGCATGATCGAGCTGCCGGTGGCGTACGCGTCGGAGACCTCGACCAGGCTGTACTCGTGCCCGCTCCACATCACGATCTCCTCGGCCATGCGGGAGAGGTTGTTCCCTCCCAGCGCGAGGGCCGAGGCGGTCTCGATGAGGTAGTCGCGAGCGCTGGTGGCGTCGAGGGCGTGACTCAGGACACTGCCGAACCCCAGGAGGCGTGCGGTCAGTTCACGGTCCAGCGGGAAGGACGTGCCGGCCAGGGCGCAGGCGCCGAGCGGCGCTTCGTCGGTGCGTTCGAACGCACCGCGCAGGCGTCGGACGTCACGCAGCAGCATGCTGGCGTGGGCGGTCTTCCAGAATCCCACGGAGACCGGCTGGGCCGCCTGGCTGTGCGTATAGCCCGGGAGGATCGAGAGCAGGTCCTCCTCGGGGAAGGAGAGCAGCTCCTCGATCAGCGCGAGGTTCGCGGCGACGGCGTCGAGCTGGGCGCGGCGCAGGTACATGCGGGCGTCCGTGGAGACCTGGTCGTTGCGGGACCGTGCGGTGTGCATGTGTCCGCCGACCTCGCGACCGAGGTCCTCGATGACCATCTGCTCGATGTTGAAGTGGACGTCCTCCAACTCCGGACGCAGCGTCAGTTCACCGCGCTCGTGCTGTTCCCACAGTTTCAGAAGGGAGCCGAGGATCGCGCTCGCGGTCTCCTCCGGAATGACACCTTGACGACCGAGCATCAGTACGTGCGCCATGTCCTGCCAGAGATCGGCGAAGACGAGACGGACATCGACGTCCGTCGTGAGCGTGTAGTCCAGGACATCGGGCGTGATGTCCTCGTCGAAACGGCCGCCCCACAACTTATCGGTCATGAAAATTCTTCCTTTGCTCCAGACCTGCTCCAGCCGCGTTTCTCGGCCGTCGAGAGTGAATTCGATCATCGGGCGGCACCTGAAGGGCTGTCCATGGACATCCACTGGCCGCGTCGGGTCGTGACCGGAAATGGACAGCCCACCGTGCGCGCTCCAGCGCGGCACCACCCTTCGTCATCGGACTAATGTCCGCCCCTTGACGGGGCGTTCACCCCCCTCACCTGCATGTCTCGCTATGTGAAAGGGGCTTGTTCGGTCGAGTTCTCTGTGATTTCGTCACGTTGCCCGTCGATCCGATACCGGAAGACACGACGACCGGCCCGGGCGGCATCCGCAAGTGACGCCACACGTTCACCTCTTGTGGAATACCTCTGCACGAAACACCCTTCTCGGGTGACGGCAATCCGCGAACCAGCGGTTGAAGCGTCGCTCGTGCGCTTCGCCTCCGTACCCCGCGGGGCGGCCAGATGGCGTGTGTCCGCCTTGCCGTCCGGGCACGGGCGCAGTTCGCGTGGAAACACCCTCGAATTGTTCACCGCCGGTTCACCGCCGTCCCTTCGTCGGAAAACGGGACGGAAAAGAAAGACCCTGCCGCGGCCGACCGGAAGCGGCCCCGTCGCATCCGCGTCACCCACCGCACACGCGCCCCGCGCGCCCGAGCCTGGAGGAAGCCCCCCGTGCCCCAGCGAGCCCCTGCCGCCGGCGTCGAGAACGTCTCGGAAGCCCACGGCCCGCTGTACACCGCCTTCCTGACCACGGCACTCGCGGCGCCGCACGCACCCGCCGTCGTCGGTCTCGACGGGGCCGTGTCGTCGTACGCGACCCTGCTCGACGCGGTGGAGACGGCGGCCGGACGTCTGACGGCGGAGCTCGACGAGGACGACGTCCTGGGCCTCGCCGTCGGTGACCCGGTCGCCTTCGTGGCGCTCTATCTGGCCGCGGCGAAGCTCCACGTGGTCACGGTGCTCCTCGACGACCGGCTCTCCGGGCGGGAACGGGAGCGCAGCTGCGCCAGGTTCGACCTGACCCGGCTGGCCGTGGACGTCCCCGGCCCGGACGGTGGGCCGGGTGGCTTCCGTCTCGTCCCCGTGCCCGGTGCCCCCGGTCATCGCGAACGTGCCGGGGAGGGCTACGCGCCCGGGGACTTCGTCGTGCACCGCACGTCCGGCTCGACGGGCGAGCCGAAGGGCATCGTGATGAGCCAGGCCGCCATCGCGGCCCGAGTGCGGCTGTGGAGCGGCGAGTTGGCGCTCACCGCATCGGACGTGGTGCTGTGTGCGCTTCCGCTGTCGCACTGCCACGGCATCGACATCCTGACGCTGCCCGGCCTCCTGAGCGGTGGGACGGTGGTGTTCGCCCGGGGCGACCGGCTGACGGGGCGGGGGTTCGCCCGGCTCGTCGAGACGCGGGGCGTCACGGTGGTGAGCGGGCTGCCGGTCATGTACCGGATGCTCACCTCGGCGCGGGGGGTGCCCGCAGCGGCGCTCCGGACCCTCCGGCTGGCCGTCTCCGGCAGCGCGCCGCTCGGGACGAGCACCCAGGAGGCGTTCCTCGAACGGTACGGCCTGCCACTGCGGCAGGTGTACGGCCTGTCCGAGATCGGCGCCATCTGCTTCGACAGGGAATACACCGGCAAGAACTCCATCGGCACGCCCATCGCCGGGGTGGAGCACCGGTTGGAGCCGCTGGAGGGCACGGACGCGGAAACCACGGACCTCCGCGAGCTCTGGGTGCGCGGTCCCGCACTGGCCCGCGGCTACTACCGGGATCCCTCCCAGACCGCCGAGATGTTCGAGGACGGCTGGCTGCGGACCCACGACCTCATCCGGGCCGACGAGGACGGCTGGTACGTGCTCGGTCGCCGCTCGGGCTTCATCAACGTCGCCGGGCACAAGGTCGGCCCGCTGGAGGTCGAAGCCGCGCTGCGCGAGTGCCCCGGGGTGTTGGAGAGCGCGGTGGTCGGCGTCCCCGACCCCAGGACCACCGAACGGGTCGCCGCCCTGCTGGTCGTCGACCGTGACGCCGACCTGGGCACGGTGCGGCGGCAGGTCGCCCAGCGGCTGCTCCCCCACCAGTTGCCGCAACGGTACGAACTCGCCGCCGCACTGCCGCGCACGCCGCTCGGCAAGACCGACTACGCCGCCGTGAGGGAGCTCATGCACACCGGGAAGAGGAACGCCGAATGACCACCGACCTGATCGCGGAGGACGCCCTCCCGGACGCTCGGGAGCGGCTCGACGGCGTGGCGGACGGACTCCACGCCGCGCTGACGGCCGGCACGGCGGAGGAGTACGAGCGTGATGCGGGACCGGTGTTCGCGCTCCTGAAGCGGACCCGCGCCACGACAATGCTGGTCCCGACGGAGTGCGGCGGCAAGGGGGTCGCGGCCGAGGACGCGGTGCGCTTCCAGGTCGCGCTGGGCCGGGCGGCCCCGTCCGCGGCCATCGCGACGACCATGCACCACTACAAGATCGCTGCGCTCGGCCAGGTGGCGGCCACCGGCGACGAGGGCGCCCGGACCATCCTCCGGGGCATCGCCCGCGACGCCCGGCTCGTCGCCTCCGGCGGTGCCGAGTCCGCTCCCGGCAAGGACCTGAGGAGCCTGGGCAGCCAAGCGGTCCGCGACACCGACGGCTACCGCGTCAGCGGCATCAAGCGGCCCTGCTCCCTGTCCGGCAGCATGGACGTGCTGTCGCTGATGGTCGAGCTGCGTGCGCCGGACGGATCCCCCGACGGCTTCGCCCAGGCGTTCGTGGACGCAGGAGCCGAGGGGGTGGAGCGCGAGCCGTTCTGGCACAGCCCCCTGTTCCTCGCGGCGGAGAGCCACGCGGTGCGTCTGTCGGACGTCCGGGTGCCGCAGGCCCAGGTCTTCCCCCTGCGGGGCGAGACCGGCCGGCGTTTCGCCATGGACTGCTACGGCTGGTTCCAGCTGCTGATCAGCGCCTCGTACCTCGGGATCGCCCACTGTCTGGCGGGGGCCACCCCCGAGGGCCGGCGACTCGGCTCGCGCAGCTGGACCGGTGCGACGGCGGAGCTCCACCACCTGGAGTCCGAGCTGCTCGAAGCGGCCCGTGCGACCGACGCCGGCGTGCCGGCCGAGGACCGGCTCGACCTGGCGGTGGCGGCGCGGGACCAGGTCGAGGACGCGATCGGCGGCATCGGCGGCCGGCTGTTGCGCGCCGCGGGCGGCGCGGCCTTCGCCCGTACCTCGTTCCACGCCCTCCTCGCCGGCGGTCTGAACGCCCTCGCGTTCCATCCGCCCCAGCGCGGCGCCCGCGACGGCATCGGCCTGGAGTCCCTGCACCCCGACGTGAAGGACCGCGACTGATCGTGTACACCAAAGAGCAGTTCAGCCTCCCCCTGCCGGCCATGTGCGACTTCGTCCGCGCCAAGTCGTTCGGAGTGCTGGCCACCCACCACGCGGGCGAGGTCTTGACCTCTCCCCTCCCGATCGACCTGCGCGAGACCGAGGACGGCGAGCTCTTCGTCGCGGGACACGTGGCACGGGCGAACGGCATGTCGGCCGTCTTCGGGACCGGGGCCCCCGCCACGATCACCGTGCTCGGCCCGGACACCTACGTCCCGGCCGAGTGGTTCGGCACCCGCAGTCGCATCCCCACCTGGCTGTACTGTGCGGTGGAGATCTCCGGCCGGCTCGAACTCAGCGACGACACCCGCAAGCGCGCCGATGTCGAGGTGCTGATCGACCGGCTCCAGAAGGGCGCGGTCGACGGCTCGACCTGGACCCTGGACGAGATCCCGGCGCACCTCTCCGAGGAGTACCTGAAGCACATCGTCGGCTACCGCCTGCGCGACCTCCGCCTCACCTCGTGCTTCCGGCTGAACCAGGGCAAGGGGGGCGCCGAGAGCCTGGCCGACGCGCTGCGGGCTGCCGGTGACAGCGCCCGTCACGAGCTGGCGGAGCTGACCCTCGTGCCGCCCACCGCGGAACCGGGTCGGCCGGTCTCATGAGCGGAGAGGACCGGCTGGGTCGGCTGCTCGCCCTTCCCCCGAGCGACCGGATCGCCGTCGAGTGGTGCGGGGAACTGCTGACGTACGCCGAACTCGCCGTCGCCGTCGACGAGCTGGCGCGCGCCCTCGGGGAGCGCGGCGCGGCGGGCACCCACGTACTGGTGCTCGGCCCGCTGAGCCCGGCCTATGTCGTCGGTCTCCTGGCGGCGCTGCGCAGCGGCGCCGTACCGGTACCGGTCGACGCCGGCATGGAGGCCGGCCAGTACGCGTGGGTCGAACGCATCTCGGAACCGTCAGCCGTCCTGAGCAGCGACGTCTCCGTGACGGCGCACTACCGGGGCACCGGAGGACCGGACGAATGGGTGTTGGAGGCCACCACCGGGCGCGTCCTCCTCGACCTCCCGGCCCGACACCGCACCCTGCCCGTCCGGCGCCATGCGACCCGCGACGCCGGCTACCTCATCCCCACGTCCGGTTCAACGGGCGCCCCCAAGGCGGTGGTGGGAAGCCGCACCGGACTCGGCACGTTCCTGTCCTGGTTCGTGACGGAGTTCGGGCTCCGGAGCACGGACGTCTGCGCCGCCGTCACGCGGGTGAACTTCGACCCCTCGCTGCGCGAACTGCTGGCCGTCCTGGTCGTCGGCGGCCGGCTCTCGCTGCCCGGGCCCGAGGCCCAGCTGGATCTGAGGGCCCTGGCCGACCACCTGGCGAGCAGCCGGGCGACCCTCTCCTTCCTCGTTCCTTCGCTCGCACGGCGGATCGCCGACGTCCTGGGTGCAGGGTCCGTGCACCTCGACCACCTGCGTCTGGGCTTCTTCGCCGGCGAGGTGCTGCCGGCGCGGGTGGTCGAGGAGTGGAGCGCGCTCGCCCCCGGGGCCGAGTTCGTGAACCTGTACGGCATGACCGAGGGCACCCTCGCGCAGCTCTTCCTACGGGACGTACGGGGCGCGGGGTGGGGTCCGCAGGAGGGCGTGCCGGTCGGGTCCGCCCGTCCGGGCGTCTCCGTCACCATCGACCGGCCCGACGCCGACGGACACGGTGAGGTGCTCATCGCCTCGACCGCGTCGGCGCTGGGCACCCTGGCCGGGGGCTCCGGCGGGGAACCGGGAACGTTCCGCGTCACTCCGATGGAACCGGTGCTGCGCACCGGCGACAGCGGATACCTCACCGCTCGGGGTCACCTGGTGGTGACCGGCCGGCTCGGGAACGACCTGAAGGTCTCCGGCAGGCGGGTCTCGTACCACCGCTTCGTCGACGAGGTCGAAGAGCTGCCCGGCGTCCGGCAGTGCGTGGTGGTCGACCGGCAGGGTCCGCACGCCTTCCTCGCCGTTGCCGGCCCCACCGCCGCCGGGACGGCGGCGCTGCGCACCGCGGTGGAGGTGACGGCCCGGCGGTTGCGGCTGCCGCGCCCCGTCGTCCATCTGCGCGGCGCCTTCCCGTTGTTGCGCAGCGGAAAGGTCGACCGGACGGCGCTGATCACGTCGGTCGTCGACGCGCCGGCCACGGGGGCTGCTCCTACGGGCCAGAGCGATGCGGACCGTTCCGTGGACGTCGCGGGGACGCTGCGCGGACTCCTCGGCCTCGATGCCGGCTCCGCCTCCCCCGTCGCCTTCGTCGACGCGGGGCTGACGTCGCTGGACATGATGGAGTTCGTCCTGGAGGTGAACCGGCGGTTCGGGGTGGACCTTTCGGTCCGGGACTGCTTCGCCCACCGTGACGTCGATTCCCTGGTCCGGGTGATCGAGCGCGCCGGCGGTCCCGCCCCGTCCGCGACCGCGGCACCGGAGCCCCGCACCGACGCCACCGACGTCCCCGGGGCGCCCGAAATCCTTCCGCTGTCGACTCGTCAGCACGCCTACGTGGCCCTCTGCATGGCGGACGGCAACGCCGACTGGTGCAACATCTCCCGGGAGGTCCAGATCACGACGGTCGTGACCCCGGCCGACGTGGAGAAGGCGGTCGAAGCCGTCGTCGCCCGCCACGACGTCCTCAGGCTCTCGCTCGCGGAGGACCGGAAGCGCCAGCTCCATCGCGAGGCCTCTGAGGTGCGCTGCCCGGTCACGCTCCACGAGGACACCGGCGGCGGCGAGCCGACCGGGAAGGGGCATCGCGCACGGGTGCAGGAGGCCCGGGTCCGGGCGGTGTCGGAACTGATCGACCCCACCGGGCCCCCGCCGCTCAGGGTCGTCGTCGTACCGGGTGACGGCAGGACCTCCGTCCTCGTCGTCGCACACCACCTGTTCGTCGACGGACTTGGCCTGGATCTGATCGCCGACGAGATCCGCTCCCTGCTCTCGGGGCAGCCTCTCGGCCCCGCCCCGGCGCCGCGCGGCTTCCGCGACTACTGCCGGGCGACCGAGCGCGATCCGCACGCGCGGATCCCGGAGGCCGCCTACTGGCGGGACCTCCTCGGGGACGCCGGTCAGATCGAGTTGCCGGAGGCGGCCGGGGAGGAGGCCCGCACCGGAGAGCTGCTCTCGCGTCCCTTCGGCGTCACCGGCACCCGGGCCGCCCACCGGATCGCGGAGGCGTGCGGAGTCTCGGTCTTCGCAGTGGTGTTGGCCGCCTTCGAGCGGGCCGTCTCCCGGACCTTCGGACTCGGCCCGCTGACCCTCGTCGTTCCCGTCCAGGTACGGCAGGGCGCGCGGACCGGCACCGCGGGCATGTTCACGAGCCAGCTCGTCGTCCGCGGCCGGGACGTGGGCGGGCTTCGGGACCGGGCGGGCGCGTTCGCCGGACAGTTGGAGGCCGGCGCGGCCCACAGCGCCTGGGAGTTCGACCAGCGGGCCGAGGACCTGGGCCTCGCCGGCACGGAGTGCTTCCCCTTGTCGACGGTGCTCTTCAACCAACACCCCAGACCGCGGGGCCTGCGCGCCCGCGACCTCGGGGCCTGGCGGCCCCGGTCGCTGGGACGGTCGCTGCGCTACCAGCTCCAGGGCGAACTGCAGATGTCGGCGGGCGAGATGGCGCTGACCTACTACTACCGGCGGGGCATCACCATGGTCCGACCCGATGCGATCGACCGGGTCCATGCGGACGTCCTCGCGGCACTGCGCGAAGCAGGGGGAGAACCGCATGAACGATGAGACGACCGCACCCACCGACGCCGAGGCACGGCTGCTCGTCCACCGGGCGGGCCGGACCCCGGTGTACGCGTACGGCAGGGCGGCGCTGCGCGACGCGGTCGCGCGGGTCCGCGCGGCCTCACCGCCCACGGCCGGGCTCTACTACTCGCTGAAGGCCAATCCGCACCCCGGGGTCGTCCATGCGCTGGCTCCGCTGGTGGACGGTTTCGACGTCTGCTCGCTCACCGAGATGGAGACCGCGCTGAACACGGGGACTCCGTCGGGCAGGGTGCTGTTCACCGGTCCGGCGAAGTCCCGCACGGAGGCGGCTGCGGCCCTGGCCGCCGGCGTCGCGGTGACGGTCGAATCGCCCCGGCAGGCCGTCCTGTTCGCCGGTGCGGCCCGCGAGCTCGGAGTGACCGGGCGCGGCGTGATCCGGCTCAACATGCCCTATCCGGCCCGGACGCCGGACGCCGAACCGTCGCCCAACCAGTTCGGGGTGGCCGAGGAGGACCTGGCCGAGGTGGTCGACGTCCTGCGCGCCTCGCCGCTGTCGATCAGCGGGCTCCAACTGTTCTGGGGCTCCCAGTACGGCGATCCCGAGGTCGTCCTGGCCACGCGGAAGGCGGTGACGGAGCGCGCGGGGGCGTGTGCCGAACGGTTCGGCCTCTCCCTCGACTTCGTCTCGATCGGCGGCGGCATCGCGATGCAGTGGCGCGACCGGGACCCCGCCGTCGACTGGGACCGGCTGTCAGGGGCGGACACCGGCCCGTCGGCGGAGATCGGTCGGCTGCCGCTCGTCTGCGAGTACGGCCGGTCCATCGCCGGCCCGGCGGGCAGTCTGCTGACCACCGTCCTCGACACCAAGACGGTCGGTGACCGCAGGTACGTCCTCGTCGACGCGGGAATGAACGACATCCTCCTCGCAAGCCGTCTGCTGTCCGGGGGCGACCGGGGAGAGTTCCCCGTCCGGGTGGTGGGCGGGGCGGACCGCCCGACGGTCCCCCACGTCCATGTGACGGGCTCGCTCTGCTCCCAGCTCGACGTGCTCGCCGAGGACATCGAGCTGCCCGAGGTGGAGCCCGGCGACCTCCTTCTGTTCCCCGGCGCGGGCGCGTACGGGCCGAGCTTCAGCCCCGGCGGATTCCTGAGCCGCGACAAGGTGAGAGAGATCGTTTTCTGAGATGAGCGACACCACTCCGCGGGAACCCGCTGACGGCCACGTGCCGGAGCCCTTGAGCCCGATCCAGCGTGCGTACCTGATCGGCGGCCAGGACGGCCTCGAACTCAGCGGGCCGGCCCGCTACTACCTGGGCTGCGACCTGAGTCCGGACCGGGCGGACGGAATCGGCGCCCGGCTGCGTCGGCTGGTCCGGGACAACCCCGTCCTCCGTCTCCGTCAGGCGGCCGACCTCTCCCTCACCGTGCTGCACGAGGACGTCGCACGGGACGTGGGCGCCGACGTCCACCAGGTCGACGACGCCGGCTTCGACGCGGTCAATGAGGAGGTCCGCCGCGCCCGCACCTCCGACGCCTTCGCGTTCGGCGACTGGCCGCAGTTCGAGGTGTCCGTGGTGCGCTCGGCCGACCGCGCCAGGCTGCACCTGGTGTACGCCCTGTGGCTGATGGACGCGGCATCGCTCGACGTGTTCCTCAGCGAGCTGGTGACGGACCCGAGCGGGGCGGGCGAACCCGCCTCCACGGACCGCGCCCCGGGCGACGCACCCGACCGGATCCGCCGTGACCGTTCCGCACGTGACGAGCGGTTCTGGCGCGCGCGGGCGGCGGCACTGCCCGACGCCGTCGAGCTGCCGCTGCGGCCCGAGTGGCGGGCCGCCGGCCCAACGGTCTCCCACCGCATGGTCACCCTCGCCCCGGCCACGGCGGCCCGGATCGACGCGCTGGCGAGCAGCCACGGACTCACCCCGTCGATGGTCTACCTCGCGGCCTACGGTGTCGTGCTCGGTCGGCTCGGCGGCGGTTCGGCCCACACCGTCACCGTTCTGCACTCGCGCCGCACCGGCCCCGTGACCCCCACCTCCCTCGGCAACCGGGGCAGCACCATGCCGCTGGAGGTGCCCGGGACGACCGGGCAGAGCTTTGTCGAGACCGCCCGGACGGTCCAGAGCCGGTACCTCAGCCAGGCCATGCACGGCTCGCTGAGCGGCGCCGAGATAGCCCGGCTCACCGACCCCGCCGCCGACCTGCGCCGGCTCGCCCATCCCTTCGCGTTCACGGCGCTCGACGTCGACGGTGCGCGCGAGGCCTCGCTGGGGCTGCGCCGCCGTTGGGACGAGGTCCAGCTGAGGGTGCCGCAGGTACTGATCGACCACCAGGTCGTCAGGGAGTCCGACGGCAGCGTCCGGCTGGGCTTCGACTGGCGGACGGACTCCTTCGACGTCGGCTTCGCCGAGGACTTCGTGGCCCGGTGCGAGGAGTTCGTCCGCGAACTCGCCGCCTCCGGCGAGCACTGGACCCGCCGCCCCTCCCGCCGCCCCGTCTCCGCACCCCCGCACACCCCCGCCGGGGCCTCCGCCGACACCCTGCACCAGCGCGTCCTGCAGTGCGCGGCCGACCGGCCCGAGGCGCCCGCCGTCCACGACGAACGGGGCACCCTCAGCTACGCGGAACTGGTCGGACGGGCCCGCGCGGTCGCGGAGTCGCTCCTGGACGCCGGTGCGTGCCCCGGCGACCGGGTCGCCGTCCACCTGCCCCGGGGGCGCGGTCAGGTCGTCGTGATGCTCGGCAGCCTGCTCGCCGGCTGCACGTACGTCCCGCTGGACCACGGCACCCCGGACGGGCGCCTCGACGGCATCGCACGCCGCGGAGCCGTGCGCTTCGCGGTCACCGAGGGCCGGCCGGCGGCGGACGCGCGCTGGACGGAACGCGGAGTGCGCCCGCTGGCACTCCCCGCGGACGGGTCGGTGACCGGGACACCGCGGACGGCCGTCGCGGCGAACCCCACCGCCTATGTCATCTTCACCTCGGGCTCGACCGGTGAGCCGAAGGGCGTGGTGATCTCCCACGCGGCGGTCCTCAACACGATCGACGCGGTGAACGAGGAGTTCGGCGTCACCGGGGCGGACCGGGTGCTCTCCGTCTCCTCGATCGGCTTCGACCTCTCCGTGTACGACGTCTTCGGCCCGCTGATGTGCGGCGGCTCCGTGGTGATGCTCTCGGAGGAGAGCGCCAAGAGCCCCGCGCGGTGGAGGGAGCTGATCGATCGCCACGGGGTGACCCTGTGGAACTCCGCGCCGGCGTTGGCGTCCCTGCTGGCGGAGGAGGGGGCGGCCGTCCCGTCGGTGCGGACCTTCCTGCTGAGCGGCGACTGGATTCCGCTGAAGCTGCCGGCGGCGCTGCGTCGCCTGGCACCGGAGGCCGAGGTCGTCTCCCTCGGCGGTGCGACCGAGGGGTCGATCTGGTCCGTCTTCCACCGTGTCGGGGAAGCGGACGGCGACGGCCGGTCGATCCCGTACGGCAGGGCCCTGCCCGGTCAGCAGATCCTCGTCCTCGACGCCGAGCGCAACGCGTGCCCGGACTGGCAGATCGGCGAGATCCACATCGCCGGCAGCGGGGTGGCCGACGGTTACGCCGACGACCCGGTGAAGACCGCGGACGCGTTCTACGACGACCCGGTGTACGGGTGGCTCTACCGCACCGGTGACCGCGGTCGCCGTCACCCGGGCGGGGTCGTCGAGTTCCTGGGGCGCACCGACAGCCAGGTGAAGCTGAACGGGCACCGGGTGGAGCTGGGTGAGATCGAGCACGTGGTCGAGAGGGTGTCGGGCGTCGGCCGGTGCGCCGTCGCCGTCCGGGACGGCGGCCGGCGCAAGCAGCTCGTCGCCTGCGTCACCCTCACCGAGGAAGCCCCGGTCGACTGGGAACGGGACGTGCTCACGGCGCTCAGGAACGCGGTGCCGTCCTACATGGTCCCCGAGGCGCTGCTGGAGCTGGAGGAGCTTCCGCTGAACGGCAACGGGAAGCTGGACCGAGGCCGGCTCGAACGGCTCCCCTGGGACGACACCACGACCGCCGACGAATCGACTGCGGAACGGGACCTGCTGAGCCACGAGGTCGCGACGTGCTGGGAGGAGGTGCTGGGCGGGGCCCCGGGCGGGGAGTCCTTCTTCGCCGCCGGCGGCAGCTCGTACGACGCGATCCGCCTCCTCTCGGTCCTGCGGAGCCGGTACGGCCACGACGTGCCCTTCGGAGAGTTCATGACCGCCCCGACCGTCGCGGGCCTGGCCGCCCTCTGCCGCCGGCCCCGCGCCTCGGACGGCTCGGGGATCTGGACATACCAGCCGCGCGCCAGTGCTGCGCCCCGGCTGAGGCTGGTCCTCTTCCCGCCGGTGGGGGGCGGAGTGTCCTGCTACGCGGAGCTGGTGCGGGAGCTCGTCGGCGACATCGACGTGCACGTGGTGGGCCTCGACGCACCGCTGGAGGAGGGGGCCGACGGCGGTGACGCGCTGCCCGGGCTCGCCCGGCGCTGCCTCGCGGAGCTGATCGGTCGGGTCCGCTCCGACGCGGTGCCGCTGGTGTTCGCGGGGTGGTCGTTCGGCGGCGCACTGGCCTACGAGGCCGCGCGCGCCTCCGAGGTGCCGGTGGCACGCGTGGTGGTGATCGACACGCCCGTCTCCCCGGCGTCCCGCGGCGACGGAACCGTCGCCTCCGAGGAGGCGTCGCTCGACGGGTTCCTCAAGGACATCCGGGAGACCGGCGGCGTACGGCTCGACGCCGGGGAGGTGGCCGTGGACCCGGTGCTCGCCACCAGGTTCGCGATCTACCGGCAGAACATGACCCTGCTGCGCGGCTGGGTCCCGGTGCCCCTTGCCGTCCCCCTGGTGGAGTTCCGCGCCGAGGACGGCCCTGCCGAGGCCGATCCCGCCGCCTGGGGCCGCCTCGCCCGGCGCGAGGAGAGCCGGGCGTTGTCCGGCGGGCACTTCTCCGTTTTCGAGGGCGCCAACACCAAGCGGATCAAGGACGTGATCGAAGGAGTGAAGAGCGATGACCGGTTCTGACGTACGTGCGGCAGTCCTCGCGGAGTTGGACGCCCACGGGTGCCCCCCGCTCGCCGGTCCCGGCACGGATCTGATCGGCCACGGGGTCAATTCGGCCGCCCTGATCCAGATCCTGTCCGCGCTGGAGGACCGGTTCGACGTCGACCTGGACCTGGAGGCGCTCTTCGCCGCCCCGGTCACGGTGTCCCGCCTGGAGGCGGAGGTCGTACGCGCCACCGGAGCCGCCGACCCCACCGGCCGGGCGGATGCCGTACCACCCACGGAAGGAACCAACGATGTCCACGACCGATGATTACCAGCGACTGACCCCTTCGGGCATGGGCGCGATCGTCCCCTGGACCCCCGGCGGCGCCCTCGGGGACCTGGCCGCGCGCGCCAAGGAGGCAGCCCTGGCGAACGGCTGCGTCCTGGTCCGGGGCGTCGAGCTGGACGAGGAGGCCTTCAAACTCCTCGTACGCTCCCTCGGCGACACCGTCGACCACAAGTTCGGCGAGGGGCAGGCCGACCTCCTCAAGCTCGACGCCTCACGCGACGAGGGGAAGGTGGTGACGGGCCGCGGTCCGCTGCCGCTGCACACCGACGGCCTCCTCGTCGGCGAACAGGTCGACCTGATCATCCTGTACGCGGCGGAGTTCTCGGACGCCCCCGGTTCCGGCGAGACGTACGTCAGCGATCAGTTGGCCGCATGGCAGGAGATGCCCGCGCAGCTCCGCCACGTCCTCGACGAGCACGAATTCGAGTACCTGGTGAAGGAACGGGGCTACTTCCCGACCGTCCCCGTCGACTGGTACACGATCCCGACGACCCGTGACTACGGCCGGGTGAAGTCCCTGAACCTCACGACCGCCTTCCCCCACGACGTGGACCAGCGGTCCTGGGAGATCCGGGTGAAGGGGATGCCGCAGGTCGACTCCGACCGGTTCTTCGAGGCGCTGGACGGCTTCCTGCGTTCCGAGCGCTACGCCTACACCCACCGCTGGCGGGTCGGCGACCTGCTGATCATCGACAACCAGCGGACGCTGCACGGGCGCACCGCCATCGGCGAGGGAGGCACCCGGGTGCTCTTCCGCGGTCAACTGACGCTGTCCGAAACGGCCTGGAGAGAAGACGAGGTCCCCAGTCCCGTGGCACGGACCGTGGTGCCGGAGAACAGGCCGTGAACGCGGCGGGAACCGGCGGCACCCGCCGGTCCGCGCCCGCAGCGGGACGGCGCCCGGGGGCGCGACGGTGATCGAGGAACTGCTCCCCGTCCCGCACGCGGTCGCCGAGGCCTTCGGTGACCCGCCCGGCCCGGTGCCTCTCTTCGCGGAGGAGGAACGGTACGTGGCCGGAGCCGTTCCCGGGAGGCGCCGCGAGTTCGCCACGACCCGCGCCTGTGCGCGGGCCGCCCTGGCACGGCTGGGCGAGGCTCCGGGGCCGATTCCGCGTGGCCCCCGGGGCGCCCCGGTGTGGCCGGCATCGACGGTCGGCAGCATGACGCACTGCTCCGGTTACCGGGCCGCCGTGGTGGCCCGGTGCGATGCGGTGCTGACCGTCGGCCTGGACGCGGAGCCCAACCTGCCGCTCAGCAGCGGTCGCACTCTGGAAATGTTCACGAGCCGTCAGGAACGGCTGCACCTGGCTGAGTTGTCTTCCTCCGATCCCGGAGTGTGTTGGGACCGATTGCTGTTCAGCGCGAAGGAGAGCGTCTACAAGGCCTGGCATCCGCTCTCCGGGAGCTGGCTGGGGTTCGAAGACGTGTCGGTGACCGTCGACGTGACCTCGCAGTCCTTCACGGCGGGCCTGACGCAGCCGGGTTCCCTGGCGAACGGCCTGTGGGTGACCGGCTTCCGGGGGGTGTGGACCGTACGGCGGGGCCTGGTGCTCACGGCCGTCTCGGTGCCGGCCGCCTCCCGTGCCTCCTCCCGGCCCCGGTCACCGGGCCGGGCGTCGCCCTGAACCGCCCTCCCGTGCCCGTGCGTGCCGGCACACCGCCGGCCCCCCTTCCCCTTCCGACCCGTCCCACACAGGAGTTCGCGATGCTCAAGCCCAGACAGTCCGCACCCGCCCTCGACGTCCCGTTGGTCGGCGGCGGCCGTTGGGTCCTCGCCGACCAACGGCCCGAGAGCTTCACCCTCGTGGTCTTCTACCGGGGCGTGCACTGCCCCCTGTGCCGCGCCCACGTGACGGAACTGGACGCCCTCGTACCCCGACTGGCCGAGGTCGGGGTGACCTCGGTCGTCGCGGTGAGCGGTGACGGGATCGACCGCGCCGAGCGGGCCGTCGAGGAGTGGGACATCACCCGGGTGCCCGTCGGATACGGGCTGAGCCCCGAGGCGATGCGGGAGTGGGGCCTGTACGTCTCGAAGGCCATCAACGAGGGCAATCCCGACGAGTTCAGCGAACCGGGCCTGTTCCTGATCCGCCCGGACGGCACCCTCTACGCGGCGGTGCGGACGTCGATGCCGTTCCTCCGCCCCCATCTGGACGAGGTCGTCGAGACCGTCCGGTGGATCAACGAGAACGACTATCCGGCACGGGGCGAGGTGTGAGCGGCGAGCGGGCACCCGGGGACCCCGGCACGATCACGCCCGTGGAGCTCAAGGGGCTACTCGACCGCGGGATCCCCCTCGACCTCATCGACGTCCGGGAACCCCACGAGTGGGAGATCGTCCGGATTCCCGGGGCCCGGCTGGTGCCGCAGGGCTCCTGGCTCGACGGATCGGCGCTGCCGACGCTGCGCACGGACCGCCGGACCGTCTTCTACTGCCGGACCGGCGTCCGTACGCGAGCGGTCCTGGCCGTCGCGCACGGGGCGGGCTTCACCGACGCCGTACACCTCGAAGGCGGTGTCCTCGCCTGGGCGGCGCAGATCGATCCCAGCCTGCCGGGGTACTGAGCCGCGAGCGCGCCGACGGGTTCCCGACACCGGAGCACGGGGCCTCCGGGCCGCCGGACCGGCAAGGGCGCACCCCCGTCGACGAGCCCGGCCGCGCCCCCGGACAAGCCCCGCACTCCCCGCACCGTCCTCGCGGCCGGGGCGGGCCGGCGGCCCCGTGCCGCCGCTCCGTTCCTGCCGCCCCACCCGAAAGGCCCGAACATGGCTCCCGTCAGCAAATGGTGCGTCGTCGCCAACGTCTCCCTGCCCGATCTGGAACACCTCGCACAGACCGCCGACCTCGGGGACCTGACGGTGTACTACCGCGGCCCCGAGGGAATCCACCTCCCCGAGGACCCGCCGTTCGTCGTCGACGTCGCCACCCTGACCCCGCACTCCCCCGGGGCCGTCGCCCCGACGCTGCGCATCGAGTCGGACGTCGTCACCGTCCGCGTCTCGCCCCTCAACGAGAACCCCGTCTACTACGCGGTCAACCGCACGAAGGGCTCCTTCGCCTACTTCACGGACCTGCTCCTCGCTCCACTGGTACTGCCCGCGCTCGGGCTGCCCGTCCGCTTCCTCGGCAGCACCCCGGTCCACGAATGCGGCACGCTGGTGGCCGGCGTGAGCCGATTGCGGCACGGCACCGTGGAGCGGACCCGCCGTACCGGAGGGCGCTGGCTCAGGGAGACGGGTGACGAGCACGACGTCCTGGGCGACTTCCGTGCCCCGCACCGGGACGATCCGTTGGCAGCCGGCGAGGCACAGTTGGAGGCGCTGGCCGCGGAGATCGCACGCATCGACGCAGCCGCTCCGGAGGGCACCGGCTACGCCACCCTGCTGTCCGGGGGCATCGACTCCGGGACCGTGACCTACTTGGCGGCCCGTGCCGGGCTGCCCCTCACCCCGTACAGCGTGGCGAGCCCGTGGGGCGACGAGCTCGACGACGCGGCCGAGCTCTGCGCGGAGCTCGGCATCGACCTCGAACCCGTCCACCTGACCGAAGACCAGATCATCACCTCCATACCGGAGGCCGTCCGGTGGCTGGGGCTGGCCGACGCCGAGGTGGTCGAGGTCGCGCTGACCGCCACGACGGTGCAGCGACTCGGCGTGGTCCCCGCGGACGAGGTCCTGCTGACCGGCTACGGCAGCGACCTCGTCAACGCCGGTCTCTACCGCCCCTTCGACCATCGTGACGACCTGATCGAGCAGGTCCTGTCGGCGGTCGACCGCACCCGGCGCAGCAACGAACTCTCCAACCGGATGCCGCTCGCGTACGGCACGACCGCCCATCACCCCTTCTGGTCCTGGCCGGTGATGCGGGTCGCCCTGGAGACCACCCCCGAGTGCAAGGTCCGTGAGGGCAGGGAGAAGTACCACCTGCGCACGGCGATGGGACGCCGGGTCCCCGAACCGATCGCATGGCGCAAGAAGATCGCCGTCCACCACGGTGGCGGCCTCCAGGACGGCGTGGCGCGACGCCTGGGGAAGGAGACCGGCACGCAGGACCGGCAGGCCGTCTATCTGGCCTGCTTCGCCGGGCTCCTGGACCAGGCGGCGCAGGGCGAGCTGGATCCCACGGACCCCTGGGAGCTCTTCGAGCGGGCGGTACGCAGCGTCCGCTCCCGCTGACCGGCACCGGCACACGCCGCCCCGCCACCACCCGCACGAACGAACGGGCTCGCCGAGGGCCGGGGATCCTCCCGGACGGCCGCACGAAGGCCCGGTCCGTGCACGAGTAGCATTCGGCATGTCCTTCACGATCGCCACCGCTCACCCTGACGACGCGGCGGCATTGGGGCCCTTGCACCTCGCGAACTGGCTGCAGAACTACCCCCGAGCAGACGTGGGGGTCGACGAGTCCTGGATCCGTGAACAGCGCGGCTCGTCCGCCACCCCGGAGGGCATCGCGCAGTGGCGCGAGTTCATCGAGGTGGCGAACCAGCACCCCTCCCCGCACTTCTGCCGTGTCGTCCGGTCCGGGGCGGAGATCGTCGGTTACCTCTGCGGCCACTGGGAGGAGTCGATCACCCTCGGGCCGATGTACCTGCTGGGCTGCGCCCAGGGCCATGGACTCGGTGACCGTCTGATGGCCGAGTTCTTCACCTGGGCGGGCCCCGCACGCATCCGCCTGAGGGTCGCCGACCACAACGAACGGGCGATCCGGTTCTCTCTGCGGCACGGCTTCGAGATGGCGGGTGAGCGCTACCTCTGGCGAGGAAGGATGCCCACCCTGCCCATGATCCGCGAGGCCTCGGCAACCACCGACCCCCGTCGGGTGCGGCCATAGGGCCGTGCCCGATCGCCGCACCGTCGTCACGCGGGGTGGGTCGAGCCGCCCCGGGTCGGTCGAGGACGACACGCGTTCGCCGGTACCCGATCGATCCGGCCCTCGGCCACGGGCTCGGGAATTCGCACGGGAACGGTGCGGCGACCCGCCGGGGGCGGGGACTTCGGCGGGGAGCGGCCGGGCGCGGGCTCCGTGGACCACACGCCACCGGCAGCCCCGGACCACCATCCGCAGCTGGCCACCTCCGTGACATGACGCGCACGAAGCATCACCCGATCGAGGGGCGGGGCCGCTTCAGACCGTTCCTCTTCGACACCGCCTTACGTCCTCCGCGGTGGGTCTCCGCGCGCCGTCATCGCCGAGCGGCGCGCGGGGTGGTGGCTGGCCGGCGCGGCGGCCGGGGAAAGAAGCCACTGGTCCGTTCCCGGTACTCGGCGTAGCCGGGGCGTCGTGCCATGTGGTTCTCCAGCAGCCGCTTGCCGCTGCCGAAGACCAGCAGGCCGCTCATCACGATCGGTGAGACGACGGTGAGTGCGGCGGTCTGCCACGTGGCGCACGCGGTGAGGTACAGCCCCCACCAGACGAGGAAGTCGCCGAAGTAGTTGGGGTGCCGGGTCCAGCTCCACAGCCCCTGGTCCATGATGCGCCCCTTGTTCGCGGGGTCGGCCTTGAAACGGGCGAGTTGGTGGTCTCCGGTCGCCTCGAAGAACACGCCGCAGGCCCACAGGACGAGCCCCAGGGTCGCCACCCCGTCCAAGGGGTCGGGCAGCAGCACCGCCACCTGGACCGGTAGCGAGACCAGCCAGACGAGGGCGCCTTGGAGGAGGTAGACGGTGCGCAGCGCGTAGAGGGTCGGATTGCCCCGGGCACGGGCCAGCATGCGGGCGTACCGGGGGTCCTCGCCGTGGCCGCGGCCCCGGCGCGCGATGTGAAGGGCGAGCCGGAGCCCCCAGAGGACGGTGGCGAGTGCGACGGCCGTCCTTCGGGTGCCGTCGCCGTAGCCGCTGGACAGTCCCCAGGAGACGGCGGCGACGGCGGCGAAGGCCACGCCCCAGGCGATGTCGACGATCCGGTGGAGCCCCTTGGCGCGGCCGATGGCGAAGGTGACCAGCATGACCGCCAGGGCCGTACCGGCCGAGGCGCCCAGGACGAGTACGAGGCCCTGTGCGTCGACGGTGGTCATGCGCCCGTCCTTCCCGCGTACCAGTGGGCGGGCGTGGCGGGCATGGCGGTCCGGCCGAGCCGGTCGGTGTGCACGGCGAGGATCTGGTCGACGCCCATGCGGTGCTGGGCGAAGGTGAGGCTGCTTCCCACGAGGTAGAGGCGCCAGACGCGTGCGGTGGGCTCGCCGACGAGGGAGGTGAACTCGCTCCAGCGTTCCTCCAGCGTGCGGTGCCAGGCGTCGATGGTCCTGACGTAGTGCTCGCGCAGGGACTCCGTGGAGCGCGTCTCGAAGCCCGCGGCCTCCAGGAGGGAGAGGGTGTCGGCGAGCGGACGCATGTGCATGTCGGGGGCGATGTACTTCTCGATGAAGGGACCCCCTCCGGGTGCCACGGCTCCACGGGACATCTGCTGGACGAGGAGCCGGCCGCGGGGCCGGAGCAGTTGGTGGAGACGGGTCGCGAAGAGGGGGTAGGCGGTGTCCCCGACGTGCTCCCCCATCTCGATGGCGGTCACCGCGTCATAGCCGCCGCCGCTGATCTGGCGGTAGTGGCGCTGTTCGACCTCGACGAGGTCGTCCAGGCCTTCGCCGTGCACCCTGGCCCGCACGTGTGCGGCCTGTTCCCCGGAGAGGGTGACCGCGGTGACGTGCACGCCGTGGACCCGGGCGGCGTACACGGCGAGCGCGCCCCAACCGCAGCCGATGTCGAGCAGGCGCATGCCCTTCTGCAGTCCGAGCTTGCGGCAGATGAGTTCGAGCTTGTCGCGCTGGGCGTCGGCGAGGGTGTAGCCGGGGTCCTCCGGTCGCGTCCAGTAGGCACAGGAATAGGCCATGGACTCGTCGAGGAGGAGTTCGTAGAAGGCGTTCGACAGGTCGTAGTGGTGGCTGATGGCGGCGCGGTCCCGTGCCTCGATGTGGAGCCGCCCGCGCAGGGACGCCCGGGGTGCCGCCGGCTGCGCGGGGCGGAGGCCGGCCGCGCCGAGGGTGAGTGCGGTCAGTCCGGCACGTGCCAGGTCCCTGGGCCGGGGCCGTGCCGCAGCCTGTTCGCCCAGGCTCTGCCGTACGTGGCCGAGGCTGGTGCGGAGGTCGCCCTCCGTGTCGATGTCGCCGGCGACGTAGGCCTCGGCGAGGCCGAGTTCACCGGGTTGCCAGAGCATGCGGCGCAGCGCCCGTGGAGTGCGGACGACGACGGTGGGGGCGTCGCTCGGCCCGGCGGTGCTGCCGTCCCAGGCGACCAGCCGTACGGGCAGGGGACCGGGCGGCAGGAAGGGGGCGAGGGCTGCCGCGAGGAGCGGAGCGGCCCCCCGGGGAGTGGGTCGCTTCGCGGTCATCGGGTTGCCTCCGGCTGGCTGGCCTCGGTGAGCAGGAGCTGGCGGACGTCGAGGTACCGGGCTCGGAACCCGGCCTCCGAGTAGGCGAGGTAGAGCTCCCACATACGGCGGAAGACCTGGTCGAAGCCGAGCGCGGCGACGGCTTCGCGCTCGTTCAGGAACCGTTCGCGCCACAGCCGGAGGGTTTCGGCGTAGTGCTGCCCGTAGCCGGTGTCGTGGACGACGTCGAGGCCGGCCGCGGCGCTGTGTTCGGCGATCGCTTCCCGTGAGGGGATCAGGCCGCCGGGAAAGACGTACTTGCTGATCCAGGTGTGGGTGCGGGCGGTGGCGAGCATCCTCTCGTGCGGCATGGTGATCGCCTGGAGCGCGATGCGGCCGCCGGGGGACAGGCACCGGCGCAGCGCGCCGAAGTAGGCGGGCCAGTATTCGGCGCCGACGGCCTCGATCATCTCCACGCTGATCACGGCGTCGTAGCGGCCCTCCACCTGGCGGTAGTCGCAGAGCTCGACGCTGACGCGGTCGGCGTGTCCCGCGGCGGCGATCCGGTCCGTGGCCAGGGCCCGTTGCTCCGCGGAGAGGGTGATGGTGCGGACGCGGGCTCCGCGGGCCGCGGCGCGCAGGGCGAGCTCGCCCCAACCGGTGCCGATCTCCAGGAGCCGGGTGCCGGGGCCCACTTCGGCGAGGTCCAGGAGCTGGTCGATCTTGCGGTGCTGGGCGGCGGTGAAGCCCGCACCGTCTGCCGGCAGGGCGTCGAAGACCGCCGACGAGTAGCTGAGGCCGGGGTCGAGGAACAGCGCGAAGAGCTCGTTGGAGAGGTCGTAGTGGCGGTGGATGTTCTGGCGGGCTCCGTCGATCGAGTTGCGGTCGAGGTGGGGCCTGCTGCGCACCCAGGCGCCGCGCAGTCGGCGGAGCGGGGCGGGGACGAGGTCGTCCACCTGGCGGGCGAGGACGGTGAGGAGCCCCACGAGGTCGTCGCTGTCCCACTCGCCGGCCATGTAGGACTCGCCGAAGCCGATGAGGCCGTCGGCACCGATCCTCTGGTGGAAGGCGTGCGGGTCGTGGAGCGTCAGGGTGGGCGCGGTGTCGGCTCCTCGGGCCGTGGCGGTGGCCGGTCGGGGGCCGAGGGACGTGGTTATGCGCAGCGGAAGACGGGCGAAGGCACGCTCCAGGAGGGTGCGCGCCACGGCCGTGCGCAGCGCGGAGGCCCGGGGGCGGTGGGCGACGTCCGGCCACCGTGCGAGGTCGATCGTGGTGGGGCGGTCGAGATCGGGGTCGGACGTGGACGCCGGGGGCAACGAGAGGGTCACAGCATGTCTTCCTGGGTGGGAGTGACGGGCCGGGGTCGGATCTTCAAGCCCTTGAGGTACAGGCGGATCCCGTGGAAGCGGATGCCGAGCGAGACCGCTGCGGTCGACCACGGGTGGCGCACCGCGGCAGCGAGGAGGGTGCGTGTCCCCGCGGGCCGGTGGGTGCCGCGGACGGTGGCCGTCAGGGGGTGGGTTCCGTGGGCTTGGCGGAGTTGGACCGTGAGGTCGAGCCGGTCGCCGGGCAGCGGCAGACGCATCCGGTAGGTCCCCTCCAGGTCGAGGAAGGGCGAGACGTAGAACTCCTTCGGGACCTGGTCGCGTCCCCGGGCATCGGGGTGGAGGAGGTAGCAGTGGCGTTGGCCGTACGTGTTGTGCACCTCCGCGACGACGCAGACGAGGCGGCCGGCCCGGTCGTGGCACCAGTACAGGGTGAGCGGGTTGAAGACGTGTCCCAGCACCCGTGCGTGGCCCAGCATCAGGATCCGGCCGTCGGCGTCGGGAACGTCGTGATCGGCGAGGAAGGCCTCCAGGCCGGCGCGCAGGGTGGGTGCCGCGCCGCCGAAGTGGTCCCGGGGGTCGAAGCGGGCCAGCGGGCGCAGCAGCAGGGGAAGCACGGGCAGCTCGTCGATGTCGACGAGCCAGAAGTACGTGCGGTGGCGGAGCCGGTGGGAGATCGGGGTGACCCTGGTGTGCACGACCTCGCTCGGGTAGAGCGCCGGGAGGTGCGGCGGTCCGGGGGCCGCGGGCGGTGGGGAACCGGTGCCGGGGGCCGTGGTCCTGGTCCGCGTGCCGCTCACCAGTCCACCCCCAGGGAACGGGCCGCCTCGACTCCCGAACGGCAGCCGTCCTCGTGGAACCCCCAGCCGTGGTAGGCACCCGCGTAGGCGGTGACGGTGGTGTTCAGCTCGGGGAGCATGCGCTGGGCGGCAACGGATTCGGGCGTGTAGACGGGGTGCTCGTAGACCATGCGGGCGAGGACGGTGGACTCGTCGACCCGGTCGCCGGGGTTGAGCGTGACGACGTGGGGTTCGGCGGAGCCCAGTCGCTGGAGGCGGTTCATGTCGTAGCTGACCTGGACCGCTTCGGGGCGTGCGGTGCAGGAGGGCAGCCAGTAGTTCCAGGACGCACGTGCGTGCGGGGAGCGGGGCAGCAGTGAGGTGTCCCGGTGCAGCACCGTCGGGTTGCGCGAGTAGGTGAACGCGCCGAGTACGCGTCGTTCCTGCTCGGTGGGGTCGGCGAGCAGGCGCAGTGCCTGGTCGGGATGGACGGCCAGGACGACGGCGGAGTGCGTGGTGGACTCGCCGTCCTCGGTGGTGACGCGGGCGTGGTGTGCTCCGCGCGTGACGCTGCGGACCGGAGTGGCGGTGCGGACGGCCGTGAGCCTCTTGGCCACCCGCTCCACGTAGACGGCGGATCCGCCCGTCACGGTCTTCCACTGGGGCGATCCGGTCACCGAGAGCAGGCCGTGGTGGTCGAGGAAGCGGAAGAGGTACGCGGCGGGATAGCGGAGCGACGTCTCCGCGGGGCAGGACCAGACGGCCGAGACGAGCGGAATCGCGAAGTGTGCGATGAAGTAGGGGGTGAAGCGGCGTTCCCGGAGGAAGTCGCCGAGCGTCATGGTCTCGTCCCCGGCTTCCAGGAGTCCGCGGGCGGACCGGTGGAAGCGGGGAACGTCCGCGAGCATGCGCAGGTGGCGTCCGCGCAGGAGGTTCCCCCCGCCCAGGAGCCCGCGTGCGCCACGGGCCCCGGCGTACTCGAGTCCGCAGCCGTCGCACCGGACGGACATGCTCATCTCCGAGTCCTGGGTCTGTACCTCCAGTTCCCGGAAGAGTCCGACGAGGTGGGGGTAGGTGCGCTCGTTGTGGACGATGAATCCCGTGTCGACCCGGACGGTTCCGCCTTCGCGGGTGGGCAGTTCATGGGTGTGGGCGTGGCCCCCCAGCCGTTCGTCCGCCTCGTACAGGACCACGTCGTGGACGCGGGACAGGACGTGGGCTGCCGTCAGACCGGCCACTCCAGCCCCCACCACCGCAACGCTTCGCCGGTTCATGTTCTCCGCCCCTCATTCCACGGGCCTCGGCGTGTGTTGCCCGTCCTTCACGTCATGGGTTGTTCGTAGCCGCTCCCCCATCGGATGGGGGGGCGGTTCGAGCCCGGCTCGGCAGGATCGGCCGTGGTTCTCGACCGCTCCCGCCCCGGGCTCCCTCCCGGGGCCGCATCTGAGCCGTGGCCGATGCACCGTGCAGGAGGGTGCTCACAAACGCTGCGCCCCGGTCCGCCCGGCGCGGTGGTACGGGAACGTCGGGCCGATCGCCTTCCACGGAGGCCGGGCCTTTGAGCAGCGCCGGGCCCCGGGAAGGGGCTGGTTTCAGGTGATTCCCACGTGGTGTCCCTTTCCTGGCGGGGCGGACACGCTGCTGATGCCGTCCTTCGTGCCTGCTGCTCAAGGTTCTTCCGACGAGGAGGAACGCAACAAGCTGCATCGTTTCCGCGTCGAATGTCGATGCTGCAGCGTTCCTTGCCGGCAGGAGCCGCGGCGGGCCTCGGCATCGACCCCCGGGCAGCCGTCGGATGGACCGCGGGCGCGGTCACCCCCTCGACCGCGCCGCCCACGGCGCCCGGTGGACGGTCCCGTCAGTCGGCCTCGCGGGCCCGGCGGAAGCGTGCCAGCCCGTCCGCGAGGGCGATGAGGGGATCGGGATAGTCGTAGCCGGCCCGGTCGAGGCCCGTGAGGGTCCACGGTTGGTGGAGTGCGGGCACCGACAGACCCGCGAGTTCGGGCACCCACCGGTGGACGTAACGGCCCTCGGGGTCGTAGCGCTGGGCCTGACGGATCGGGTTGAGGACCCGGTTGGGGCGGGTGTCCGTGCCGGTTCCCGCGACCCATTGCCAGTTCAACTGGTTGTTCGCCACGTCACCGTCCACCAGGAGGTCGAGGAAGTGACGGGCGCCCTCGCGCCAGTCGACGTAGAGGGTCTTCGTCAGGAAGGAGGCCGTGATCAGGCGGGCACGGTTGTGCATCCACCCCTCGTGGGCGAGCTGACGCATCGCCGCGTCCACCACGGGGTAACCGGTCCTGCCCTCGCGCCATGCCCGGAGATCGGCCTCGGCGTCCGCGCCTCGCCTCCAGCCGTCGCGACGGGAGCGGTACTCCTGGGCCGCGACTTCCGGCCGGGCGGCCAGGACCTGGTGGTAGAAGTCCCGCCAGCACACCTGGCGGACGAACGCCTCGGCCCCCGCCCCACCGCGCGCTCGCGCCCGGTGGACCGCTTCGAAGGGCGAGAGGGCCCCGAAGTGGAGGTAGGGGGACAACCGCGACGTGACATCGCCGGCGAGGTCGTCATGCCGGTCCGCGTAGGAGTCGCCGTGGTGCGACATCCAGGCCGTGAGCCGTTTGCGACCCCGGCTCTCGCCACCGGCGACGAGGCCCGCGGACACCCCTTCGACGGCGGACCGCAGGGGAACCTCCTCCGATCGGACCGCATGCGGCACCTGCACGGCCCGGGGGGCCGGGAGCGGTTTACGCAGGGGTTCCCCGACCCAACGGCGGTAGTAGGGGGTGAAGACCGCGTAGTGGTCGGATCCCTGGGGGGTGAGGTCACCGGGCGGCATGACCGTGGTCACGGCATCGTGCACGTAGAAGCGGCAGCCGTCCGGCTCCAGCGCGCTGCGGAGCCGCTCTTGGCGGACGTGGGCGAAGGTCGAGTAGCCGGCCGCCACGTGGACCTCGTCGGCCTGCACCTGGCGGACCACGGCGCACACCTCGGCGACCGTGTCACCGCTGCGCACGACCAGCCGGCCGCCCCTGTCCTTGAGCGCCCGATCGAGGTCGGCCAGGCAGTCCGCGAGGAAGGCCAACCTGTTGGGAGCCGCGAATCCGGCCCGGTCGACGGCGGGGTCGCGCACGAACAGCGGGACGACCTCGTGTGCGCCTTCCAGGGCGGCCCGCAGGGGCGGATGGTCGTGCACGCGGAGGTCCGACGTGAACAGGACCACGGAAACGGTCATGGCAGTACTCCTGGGTTTCGGCCGGCGGGCGTACGAGGAGACTCAGCCGGCCGACCACTGAGCCACCTGGTGGTTACCGCACCGGCCGCCCGGCCGGATGCACAGGACGGGGTCGCACATGCGACCGAGCGGAGGGCGTGACGGTCGCGGGGCGGTCCCCTGCGAAGGAGCGGTGGGGTGTGTGCCGTTACGGATCGTTCGTGCATCGCTTCGGCCTGCTCGCTCCCCCGCGGGTGGGTCGCCTCCTGTTCTTCCTCGGGCTCCGCCCGGAGGGATGCCGGAGCCCGCACCTTTCCTCATATTTCAATGCAGATTCGATGCGAATTGAACCACGCAGCGTTTTGCGTGATGTTCGTGGTGACGCTGCCCTTCCCCTTGAGGAGCAAGCCATGAACGCCGCCCGGCACAGTTCCCCCATGACCGCCGACCGCGCCCGCCGCGGCGGTTCCACCGCGCGAGCGTGCCAGGACGCGGAGCAGGAAGCGCTGTCGGCCCGCTTCGCCGCCGGTGAGGAGGGTGCCCTGGCTTCGGCTTACGAGCAGCTGGCACCCTTGGTGTACACCCTGGCCCGACGCTCCCTCGGTGACGTACAGGACGCGGAGGACGTCACCCAGCAGGTGTTCCTCGCCGCATGGCGCGGACGCGCGGGATACCGGATGGAACGCGGTCCGCTCGCCGGGTGGATCGTGGGCATCACGCGCCACGTCATCGTCGACGCCCTGGCCGCACGCACCCGTCGGGCGGACACGGAACGCGCCCTCGCCAGTCGACACGCCGATGCGATCCGGAACCTGAACGGCGACGAGAGCGACCTGGCCCTCAACCGCGTCCTGGTCCAGGAGAAGCTGACGGTCCTGTCCCCCGTGCAACGGCGGCTCGTCCGGATGGCCATCTACGGGGACATGACCCAGGCGAAGATCGCCGAGGCGACCGGTCTCCCCCTGGGCACCGTGAAGAGCCACATCCGCCGCGGCTTCCAGGCGCTGCGGCCCGTGATGGACCCGTCCGGCTGACCCGTGCCGAGGGGTGCGGCCGCCCCCGACACGACGGCCGCGTTCCGCACGACGGACGTCCGCTCCCTTCGACCGGGCATCACCCGGGTGGACCGCCGAACGGTGCGGAGGGGGAGTGCGCTCCCCCTCCGCCGCGGACGTCCCGGTGTCACGCACGTCCGAGATCGGCCAGGACTTCACGGGCCGCCCGCGCGCCGGACGCCATGGCTCCCTGCACGGACCCCGTGGCCCGGTGGTCACCGCACACGTACACCCCGGCATCGAAACGGGTGGTGCGCGTCAGCGGATGCGGAGGCGGCATGGCCGGGAGCGCGTCCCGCACCGTGATCCGGTGCACCGTCTGCCAGGAGTGCGTGTCGGTGTCGTAGGCCTCCGCGAGCGCTTCCCCGAGGCGGCCCTCCTCCTCGGGCGGCAGCTCTCCGAGCACGGAGGTCGACACGAGGGCGCGACCGTCCTGCGCGTAGCCCGGGTGCACCTCGGTGAGGACGCAGGTGTTCAGGAAACGGCGCTGTGGATCCACGACCAGGGCGGGCTCGGGCAAGGGGGAGCGCTCGGCCGCGTGATAGACGGTGGTGACGGTCCGCCCCGACGGAACCCGCAACCCGGGGAGCAGTCGGGCGGCGGCGGTCATGCCCGTCGCGACGACCACGGCCGAGGCGCCCACCACGGCTCCGTCAGCGAGCCACACTCCCCCGTCGACGAAACCGTCGACGGGGGTCGCGGTGTGCAGCACGCCCGGTGGGAGTCGAGCGGCCAATTGTGCCGGGACCGCTCCGATGCCTTCTGCGGGAAGGCAGAGCGTGCCCCGCAGGAAGCTGCGCCAGACCAGGTGGAAGACGCGCGCCGAAGTCTCCAGTCGGTCTTCCAGGAACACCCCCGAGAGGAAGGGCCGGAAGAAGGTCTCGACGAGTTCCGGGGAGACGCCGGCCCTGGCGAGGGCGGCCCGGGTCGTGCCGTCGCGCCGGTTCCTCACCAGGGAGGCGGGTTCCAGCGCGTCGCGGGCGGACAGGAGGCCCATGGCGAGCAGGTCGCGCGGGGAACCCGCCCGGCCGGTCAGCAGATCGGCACTGCCGCGGAGGTCGCGGGTCGGATCGGTGAACCTCCGCGTCCCCCGGGCGGTGGGCACGAGAACGGCCGGAGCGAAGGGGCGCAGCCTCAGCGCACGGAGGTCGAGTCTTCTCTTCACCTGCGGGTAGGAGGTGTTGAGCACTTGGAACCCCCGGTCGAGCGTGAAGCCGGCCACCCGGTCGGTGCGCATGCGACCGCCCGGTAGCCCGTCGGCTTCCAGCAACCGAACCGTGAGTCCCGCATCGATGAGGTCCGCCGCGCAGACCAGACCCGCCACCCCCGCTCCGACGACCACGACGTCGTACGGTTCCTCGCTGAACATCACCGTGCTCCTCGGTCCTGGTGCTCGAAGGCGGCTCGGCTGCGGTTCGACTCCGGGGATCCGGGGCCCTTCCGGTGGGGTCGCCGCAGAGCCCCTCCCGTACCTCTCCTCTGCACCGGTCGACACCTGTCGGCCCGACGGGTCGACGGGTCGACGGCCCCCGTCACGTCCGGTGGGTTTCGTGCAGGCCCTCGCGCGCGGTGGCGGAACCCTCCGGTCGCTGCGGCGCCGCGCCCCGGTGCTCCTGCTTCTCGGCCTTCTCGGCCCTCTCGGCCGTCCGCGCGATGTTCCTGGCCATGCCGCCGAAGACGACGGCGTGGAAGGGCGCCACGCTCCACCAGTACAACTGGCCGGCCAAGCCACGGGGATGGAACAGCGCGCGCTGGTGGTAGCGGGTCCGCCCGGAGTCGTCGTGGTCCGCGACCATCTCCAACCAGGCGAGACCGGGCAGGCGCATCTCGGCGCGCAGGCGCAGCAACCGCCCGCGCTCGATCTCCTCGACCCGCCAGAAGTCGAGGGCGTCGCCGACCCTCAGCCTCTGGGCGTCCCGCCGGCCACGGCGCAGGCCCACTCCCCCGACCAGCCGGTCGAACCATCCGCGCACGGCCCATGCCAGGGGGAAGGAGTACCAGCCGTTCTCCCCGCCCACGCCTTCGATGACGCGCCACAGGGCTGCCGGGGCCGCGTCGACGGTGCGGGACCGTTCGTCGACGTAGAGGCTTCCGCCCGCCCAGTCCGGGTCGGTGGGCAAGGGGTCACTGGGCGCACCGGGCAAGGAGGCGGAGGACCAGCGAGTGGCGACCTGGGCGTCGCGCACGCGCTGGAGGGCCAGTTCCAGGGCCTGGTCGAACCCCATCGGATGGCCGGGTTCGTCGGGCACGTACTGCGTGATGTCGTTCTCGGTGCACACGACCTCGTAGCGCAGCGACTCCGCCAGGGGGCGCGCCAGGGAGGCCGGGACCGGAGTGACGAGACCGATCCAGTGGCTGGACAGCCGGGGGGTCAGCACCGGGACGGAGAGGATCAGCCGCTGGCGCAGTCCGGCGACGCGCGCGTAGCGCATCATCATGTCCCGGTACGTGAGGAGGTCGGGGCCGCCGATGTCGAAGGTCCGGTTGACCTCGTCCGGCATGCGTGCGCTGCCGACCAGGTAGCGCAGGACGTCACGGACCGCGATGGGCTGGACCCGGGTGCCGACCCAGGTGGGCGTCACCATGACCGGCAGGCGTTCCGTCAGGTAGCGCAGCATCTCGAAGGAGGCCGAGCCGGAGCCGATCACGACGGCTGCGCGCAGCACGGTGGTGGGCACGCCGGATTCCAACAGGATCCGCCCCACCTCGCTGCGCGAGCGCAGGTGCGGGGAGAGGTCTTCCTCGGGAATGCCGGAAGGGGTGAGGCCGCCCAGGTACACGATGCGCCCGACGCCGGCGGCGCGGGCGGCCTCGGCGAAGGTGCGGGCGGCGCGACGGTCGGTCTTCTCGAAGTCGGCCGTGGAGGTCATCGAATGGACCAGGTAGTAGGCGACGTCGATGCCGTCCATCGCCCGCTTCAGGCTCCGGGCGTCGGTGACGTCTCCGTGGACGATCTCCGCCTGCCCGGCCCACGGGAGGTCTTCGAGGTGGGAGGGGTTCCGGGCGACGCAGCGGACCCGGTGCCCCTGCTCCAGCAGCTCGGGGACGAGACGGCCGCCGATGTATCCGCTGGCACCCGTGACCAAGCAGTGCAGACCTTCTGCCGGTTTCGAAGACGCGGGCATGAAGTGCTCCGTTCCCTGGAGGGGCAGCGGTTGCTGCGCTTCCACTGCTGTGGCGCCTGGCTCGCCGGCCGTCGGGGGCACCGGCCGTCTGGGAGATACTTCGCCCGCAACCCCGGTGAGGGATGCGCCGCGGTGTGTTTCTGGGTCCGTACGGCGTAATGCCCGTGAGGGCCGCCCCCGGTCGAGGGGGCGGCCCGTTCCCGTGGGGCAGTGCTCGGAGGGCCGGGGCAGGCGAGGAGGGGCGACGGGTGACGTCGGGGGTCGGGGCCGGGACGTCACCCGCGGCGTCGGGCTCCGACGGCCCCTCGGCGCGGTTCAGCCGCGGTGGGGGTGGACGGTGGCCTCGCCGGTCAGCCGGACGCCGACCCTCCGGCCCGGTTCCTGGCGGAGCGGGCCCGAGGTCCGGATGTCGACCGGTCGGTCGAGTCCGTCGACCGCCACGGTGACCATGGCGTCGTGCCCGAAGAAGCGCACCTCGGTCACCACGCCTTCGACGTCGGCGTCCTCCGGCCCGGTGAGCCGGAGCTGTTCGGGGCGCAGCAGCACCACCCCTTCGCGGAGCCCTTCCGGGGTGGTCGCGAGGGGGACCCGTCCGAGGACGGTGGTGGCCGTGTCCTTCTCGACCGTGCCGGGAACGAGGACCGCATCGCCGACGAACGAGGCCAGCCAGGGGTCCACGGGGCGGTGGTAGAGGTGCTGTGGGCTCGCGCACTGGGCGACGCGGCCGTCCCGGAGCACGGCGACCAGATCGGCGGTGGACAGGGCCTCCTGTTGGTCGTGGGTGACCAGCAGGCCGGTGGCGCCGCTCTCCCGCAGCACGGCCCGGACCTCCGCCCGTACGACACCGCGCAGCCCGCTGTCGAGCGCGCTGAACGGTTCGTCGAGCAGCACGAGGTGGGGCCGGGGGGCGAGCGCGCGGGCGAGTGCCACGCGCTGTTGCTGGCCACCGGACAGCTCGTGCGGCATCCGCTCGCCGTAGCCGGGAAGTCCGACAAGGTCGAGCATCTCCCCGACGCGGGAGCGCTTGGCCGCCCGGTCGAGGCCCCTCAGCCCGAAGGCGATGTTCCGGGCCACGCTGAGGTGGGGGAAGAGGGCGCCCTCCTGGGGAACGATCCCGATGCGACGCCGTTCGGGCGGCAAGTGGACGCCCGGGCCGCCGAGGGTCCTGCCGGCGACGGCGACGGTGCCGGAGTCGGCCTCCAGGAAGCCCGCGATCACCCTCAGCAGGGTGGTCTTGCCGCAGCCGGACGGTCCGAGGACGGCCGCGAGCGCACCTCCGGGAACGCTCAGGTCGAGCCCGTCGAGGATCGACGCCCCCGGCCCGTACCCCTTGACGACCTGGCGTACCTCTAGCTCGTTCATGTGCGGTGCCTTCCGAGGAGGTACGAGGGAACGGCGGCCAGCAGGATCAGTGCCGCCGCGTACGGAGCAGCCGCGGCGAACGATCCGGTGCCGGTTTCCGTCCACAGCCGGGTGGCGAGGGTGTCCATGCCGGTGGGGCGCAGCAGCAGGGTGGCGGGGAGTTCCTTCATGCAGACCACGAAGGTGAGGGCCGCTCCGGCGGCGATTCCGGGGGCCGCGAGCGGCACGGTGACCTCACGGAGGACGCCGAAGGGGCTGCGCCCCAACGAGCGGGCCACGTCGTCGAGGACCGGCGGTGCCTGGAGCACGGCGGCTCGGGTGGCTCCGACGGCAACGGGCAGGAAGAGCACCGCGTACGCACAGATCAGCAGCGGGGTTTCCTGGTAGAGGGGCCGGGCGTAGCGCACCGCGAAGAACACGAGCGCGAGCGCGACGGTGATGCCGGGAACGGCGTGTCCCGCGTAGGCGGCCTGTTCGAGGAGGTGGGCGAGCCGGCCGCGATGGCGGGCGGCGATGATGCCGACCGGCAGCGCGAGCAGTGCGGTGAGTGTGGCTCCCCCGGTGGCGACGCCGAGCGTGGTGAGCGCGGTGCCGGCGAGCGCGGCCGGATCCCAGGTGGCGGAGGAGCCGACGGCCAGCCAGTAGCCGAGCGTGGCGAGCGGGAAGCCGACCGCCAGGGCGACGATCGTTCCGCACCAGGCGAGGGCGAGCGGCTGGAGTCGGCCGAGGCGGGCGGGAACGATCCGTCGGGCGGTTCCCTTTCCCGTGCGGGAGTAGTCGGCGCGTCCGCGGGTGCGGGTTTCGGCAGCGACGAGCAGCACGGTCATCACCACGAGCACCGCGCTGAGGGCGGCGGCCGGGGTGCGGTCGAAGCTGGCCTGGTAGGAGGTGTAGATCCCCCGGGTGAAGGTGTCGTACCGCATGAGCGAGACGGCACCGAAGTCGGAGAGCACGTACAGCGCGACGAGGAGTCCGCCGCCGGCAGCGGCGGGCCGGAGTTGGGGGAGGGTGACGCGCAGGAAGGTGCGCACCGGTCCGTGCCCGAGGGAGCGCGCAGCCTCCTCGTGTCCGGGGTCGGTGCCGCGGAGCGCGGCGGCGACCGGAAGGTAGACGTACGGGAAGCACGCCAGGGTCAGTGCGACCGCCGAGCCGGCGAAACCGGCCAGGGAGGGCGCCGCGGACAGCCAGGCGAACGCCGTGACGTAGCTCGGGACGGCCAGCGGCAGGGTGACCAGGACGGACCAGGCGCGGGCCCCGGGCAGGGCGGTGCGGACGGTGAGCCAGGCGAGCGAGACGCCGATCGCCAAGCACGCCGCGACGACGACGGCGGCGAGGCCGAGGCTGCGCACGAGCAGTTCGGCGGTGCGTTCGCCGGCGATGGCGTCCCACGCGCGGGCGGGGCCGTGTTCGAGGGCTCGGACACCGAGGTAGCCCAGGGGCAGGACGGCCAGCAGGGCGGCCGTCGTGGCGGGTACGACGAGGGTCCAGGAGGGGCGGCCGGCGGCGCGCGCCCGCCCACGGGGTGCCGGAGCACCCTCCGGGCGGGCGGCGTCGTCGGTCCGGAGCGGGACGTCCAGTGCGGTCACCTCAGACGAGTCCGACGTCCTGGAGCATGACCAGGGTCTGCTTGAGGGAGTCGAGCCGTCCCAGGTCCATCTTCGGCGGCTGGAGACCCTCCAGCGGTGGGACTCCGTCCGCTGCCTTCACACCGGCGGCCAGGGGGTACTCCTTGGTCTCTTCGGCGAAGTACTCCTGGGATTCCGCGGAGAGGAAGAAGTCGACGGCCTTCTGGGCGTACGCGGCCTGCTTCGCGTCGGCGCCCTTGAGGATGCCGACGCCGGCGACGTTCACGAGGCCGCCGGGGTCGCCCCCGGGCAGGTAGTGCACCCTCGCCTGGATCTTGTCGGCACCGGTCTCGGCGGCCCGCTCGTACCAGTAGTAGTGGTTGATCAGGCCGAGTGCGACCTCGCCCTTGTCGACGGCGTCCAGGACCTTGAGGTTGCTTTCGTAGGCCTTGGGTTCGTTGGCCTTCAGGCCCTTGAGCCAGGAGCGGGCCGCGTCGTCGCCCTCCAGGACGCGCATGCCGGTGACGAAGGCCTGGAAGGAGGCGTTCGTGGGGGCGAAGCCGATCTTGCCCTTCCACTCCGGCTTCACGAGCTCGTGGACGCTGTTCGGCGGGGTGGGGACCTGACCCGGGTGGTAGCCGAGGACGCGGACCCGTCCGCTGACTCCGGTCCAGTCCCCCGAGGAGCTGCGGTAGGTCGGGGCGACCTTGTCGAGGGTGGCCTGTGGGAGCGGCGCGAGGCGCTGCTCCTTGGAGAGTGCGCCGAGGGCGCCCGCGTCCTGGGAGAGGAAGAGTCCTGCCTCGGTGCGGTCGCCCTCTTCGAGGAGCTGGGCGGAGAGCTCGGCGCTGGCACCGTAGCGGACCTCGACGTTGGCGCCGAGGTGCTCCTCCAGCTTCTCGATGAGCGGCTTGACGAGGTTCTCGTTGCGGCCGGAGTAGATGACGAGGTCGGCCGGCTCGTCACTGCCGCAGGCGGAGAGCAGGGGGCCGAGCAGAGCGGCTGCGGCGAACGCGGTGAGGGTGCGGGCCGTGGGGCGGCGCATACGGGTGGTGCCTTCCTGCAGTCATCTATCAAGCGAACCTGTGGATAGGGCATTGATAAGGTAAAGCTAACCTAAGGGTCAAGTCAGCCTTTGGTAACGGCGAGGTCGCGAATCGGCATCCGGAACCACACCCCCCTCTTTCCGGTAAGGAAAGGCTTACCTACGATGCGCGCATGACGCTCCTGCCCGCCCCGGCCGTCGACGGCCGGGCCCTCCCCCTCGCACGCGACCTCGCGGTGCACGGCGACCGCACCGCCGTCGTGACCCCCGGCGGCGAACTCTCGTACCGCGCGCTGGCCGGACGGGTCGAGGAGGTCGCACGACGGCTGGGGCCCGAACGGCGACTGGTCCTGCTCCCCGGGGCCAACACCGTCGAGGCCCTCGTCGTCCACCTGGCCGCGCTGTCGGCCGGCCACGTGACCCTGCTGGTGCCGGGCGACCACCCGGAGGCCGTCGCCGCACTGACCGCCGCGTACGACCCCGATGTCGTCGTCCGTCCCGGGGCGGACGACGGACCGCGGATCGAGGAACGGCGGTCCGGTTCCGCGCACTCCCTCCACCCCGATCTGGCGCTCCTGCTCAGCACCTCGGGCTCGACCGGCTCCCCGAAACTGGTCCGGCTCTCGTACGAGAACCTCCAGTCCAACGCCGAATCGATCGCCGCCTACCTCGACATCCGCGACACCGACCGCGCCGCCACCACCCTGCCCCTGCACTACTGCTACGGACTCTCGGTGGTCCACAGCAACCTGCTGCGGGGGGCGGGAATCGTCCTGACCGACCTCTCCGTGGCGGACGCCTGCTTCTGGGACCTCTTCCGCGAGGCCGGCGGAACCTCGCTCGCCGGTGTCCCCTACACCTTCGACCTGCTCGATCGGGTCGGGTTCGCCGAGATGGACCTCCCCCGCCTGCGGTACGTCACCCAGGCCGGCGGGCGGCTCTCCCCCGAGCGGGTCACGCAGTACGCCGAACTCGGGCGGTCGCACGGCTGGGACCTCTTCGTGATGTACGGCCAGACCGAGGCGACCGCACGCATGGCGTACCTGCCGCCCGCCCTCGTCGCCGACCACCCCGGGGCGATCGGCGTCCCCGTCCCCGGCGGCTCCTTCCACCTGGAGCCGGTCGAGGAGGCATCCGGAGCGGATGACGTCGGCGAACTCGTCTACACGGGCCCGAACGTCATGCTCGGTTACGCCCTCGCCCCCGAAGACCTCTCCCTCGGTCGAACCGTCGATGCCCTGCGCACCGGCGACCTCGCCCGTCGCACCGGAGCCGGCCTGTACGAGATCGTGGGCCGCCGCAGCCGCTTCCTCAAGATCCTCGGTCTGCGCATCGACCCGCAGCAGATCGAGGCCCTGCTCGCACGGCACGGCCTGAACGCCCTGTGCACGGGCGACGACGAGGGCGTCACGATCGCCGTGGAAGGCGGGCAGGAGCGGGACCGACGGCGAATACGAAGACGCGTGGTCGACGAGTGCGGCCTGCCCGCCCGGACCGTCCACGTCCACACGGTGCCCGCGCTCCCCCGGCTCGCCACGGGCAAGCCCGACTACCGGGCCGTGCAGGCCCTGACCCGCCCGACCGGAACGCCCCGGACGGACGAGGACGGGGCCGCGGACGACTTGTGCGCGCTCTACGCCCGGATCCTGGACCGGCCCGACGTGACCCCGGACAGCTCGTTCGTCTCCCTCGGCGGCGACTCGCTGTCCTACGTCGAGATGTCCCTCCAACTGGAGGGACGCCTGGGCCGTCTGCCCCTCGACTGGCACCTGACGTCCATACGCGACCTGGAGGGGCACGGCGGGACGGCCGGACGGGAGCCGGTACCGGAGGTCCGGTCACGGCGACGGAGCATCGAGACCAGCGTCATCCTGCGTGCGGTGGCCATCGTGTGCATCGTCGGCTCGCACATCCGGGTCTTCGAGGTCCGGGGCGGGGCGCACCTCCTGCTCGCCGTGGCCGGGTTCAACTTCGCCCGCTTCCTGCTCGCCTCGCCCGAGCGCCGTGAACGGACGCGCCGCTCGGCCCGCAGCATCGCCCGGATCGCCGTGCCCACCATGGCCTGGACCGCCTTCGCGCTCCTCATCACCGATGACTACGGCCTGTCCAACGTCCTCCTGCTGCACAATGCGCTCCGACCCGAGGACATGGGGTCGGGAATCCACCTCTGGTTCGTCGAGGCCCTCGTCTACATCTTGCTGGCCGTGACGGCCTTGCTGGCCGTCCCCACCGTCGACCGTCTGGAACGCGGCTTCCCGTTCGGGCTGCCGCTCGCCCTGGCCGGAATCGGCCTGCTCGCCCGTTACGAACTGGTGGGCCTCCCGGCCCGGGCCCAGATCACCGATGCGGTCACCGTGTTCTGGCTCTTCGCCCTCGGCTGGGCAGCGGCGAGGACACGCACCCCGATGGACCGACTGCTGGTGACGGTGATCGCCCTGGCCGCCCTCCCCGGCTTCTTCCCCGGTGAGCCGCGCAGGGAGTCGTTCGTCGCAGTGGGCTTCTGCCTGTTGGTGTGGTTCCGCACGCTGCCGAGCAGTCGACGCCTCAGCCGGGCAGCGGGTCTGCTGGCCGGCAGTTCACTCGCCATCTATCTGACGCACTGGCAGGTCTACCCGGTCTTCGACGGCATCTCGAAGCACCTGGCGCTCGTGGTCTCGCTGGCCGTCGGCATCGGCTGCACCGCGGCCGTCACCCGGCTCGCCGCTCTGCGCGGAAAGCGGGGCACCGGGCTGCTCCGGCCGGGACGTATCCCCGCGCCGAACACGGTGCGGGCCGCACGGCAGTGAGCCCGCCCACGCTCCTCCGGTCGCCCCGGCGGATCTTCTCCACAACACGAGGAGCGGCGGGCGGCATCCGTCCCGGTGCCCACCGCTGG